>JBFFLM010000078.1:0-6493 GCA_041554835.1 Methanogenium sp. | reverse complement strand
GGAATCATAAGCGAGTGCATTGAACTGGCCGGCACTGACGACATCATTTACGGTCTGTGTCTGCCACACCAGCTCTGCCGCGACCGGCATGACGAGTGCCATCGCTGCGATGATCAGGATGGCAACGAGTATCTTTGGTGATATTTTCTGCATGTATCCTCCGATAAAAATCAATAGATAAAATTTTTTGTCCGAATTGCGATAACATTTGCCTTTTAAAATGGATATATTCGAATTATAATGTTCAAAAATGTGCATTCACTTGAAATTGGTAATGATTCAAACAAAGAATCAATTAGAGGGCACAGTTATATGTAGCATAATTGATGCCCCTCCTTTGTGGGGAAACCCTGAGATGCTTTGGGAGAATCCTCCCATCCCGGCCCTCCTGCACACCTTCTCCCACCGTCCCCTCCCTCCCTTGTACTCACCCCAACCCCGGCAACCCTTTTGTATCATGACCGCCCCCATTGCCTTACAGTGATCCCATGAACCTCCCTCGATTCCTCCTCGTCCTCATCGCCGTCGCTCTGGCACTCGTCATGGTCGTCCTCGGCATCCTCGGCAACTGGTACTGGTTTCTTACCGTCGGGTACGAAGAGATCTATTATTCGATCCTCGTCACCCGCGTCATGCTCTTTGCCGCAGGCTTTCTCGTCTTCTTCGGCTTTGCCTATCTGAATGTGCGGTATGCGTTACGGAATGCCGCCCGCCTCCGTGGGGAGGAGCCGGAGCCGTTTTCCGCCGCTGGGTTCTTTGCCGCGGTTGCCGCGGTCTTTGCGGGGCTGTCGGTCGCCGGGGCATGGGAGACGGTCCTCAAATATCTCAACCAGATGCCGTTCGGCGTCACGGACCCGATATTCGGCCTCGATGTCGGCTTTTACGTCTTCTCGCTTCCGTTCTTCAGCCTCCTCCTCAACTTCTTCGTGATCCTCTTCGTCGTCACCATCATCCTCTGCGCCATCCCGTATCTCTCCGGGGGCATCGGAGTCCGCATCATGGGCGGTCCCCGGCCGACGGTGGTCGTGGAGGAGGGGGCCGGCACTTCGCTCAGGGGCATCCTGAAGGCCTACGTGCCCCAGCTGAGCGCCCTGCTCTTTCTCACCTTCCTCACCCTTGCGGCACGGCTCTGGCTTGCCCGGTTCAACCTCCTCTTCTCCACCGGCGGGGCCGTGATCGGCGCAGGCTACACCGCCGTCCACGTCACGCTCCCCGTGCTCACCATCCTCGCCGCGGTGGCCGCCGTCATCGGCGTCGGGTTTTTGGTCAACGAGAAATTCAAAAATCTGAAGGTCATCACCTACGGGATCGCCGCGTTCTTCATCATCGCATTCATCGGTGTCGTCGCAGGCGCCGTGGTGCAGGGCCTCATCGTCCAGCCCGACGAACTCACCCTCGAGGAGGAGTATCTCGATCATAACATCAGGTTCACCCTTGCCGCCTACGGCCTCGATACGGCCGAGGAGGAGATATTCCCCGTCTCGTACAACCTTACCCGGCGCGACATCCTTGAAAACAACGCAACAATAGAAAATATCCGTTTGTGGGACTGGCGGCCGCTCAAGACCACCTATGAACAGCTCCAGCTCTTTAGGACCTACTACCACTTCAACGACGTCGACGTGGACCGCTACTTCTTCGACGGCACCTACCAGGAGGTGCTGATATCGGCCCGCGAGATGAACATCGACGGCCTCCCCCAGCAGGCCCAGACCTGGGTGAACCGGCACCTCGTCTACACCCACGGGTTCGGGGCGGTGATGAACCCGGTCGACGAGGTCACGGCAGAGGGGCTTCCGGTCTTTTACATGAAGGACATCCCTCCCGTATCGCCCTATCTGACCCTCGACGAGTCACGGATCTACTACGGCGAGGACACCGGCAACTACGTGGTGACGATGACCACCACCGATGAGTTCGACTACCCGGCAGGCGACCTGAACGTCTACCAGAACTACGAGGGACAGGGCGGGGTCGCCCTCGACGGGTTTGCGAAACGGCTGATCTACGCCCTCAAACTGGGATCGGTCGAGATCCTTGTCTCGGGGTCACTCACCGACGAGAGCCGGGTCCTCCTCTACCGGAGCATAGGGGACAGGGCACGGACCATCGCCCCGTTCCTCTCCTACGACTCCGATCCCTATCTCGTGGTCGCCGACAACCGCCTCTACTGGATTCTCGATGCCTACACCACCTCGGAGCGCTTCCCGTACTCCGAGCCGGTCCGGGTCCCCTCGCTCGAGGGCACACGGCTCAACTACATCAGAAACAGCGTCAAGGTGGTCATCGATGCGTACAACGGCGACATCAGCTACTATGTGATAAACCCGGACGACCCGCTGATCCGGACCTACGGGGAGATGTTCCCCGGGCTCCTGAAGGACTTTGACGAGATGCCCGCGTCCCTGAAGTCGCATGTCCGCTACCCGCAGGGCCTCTTCGATGTGCAGGCCTACCTCTACGCGACCTACCACATGAAGGACCCCCGGGTCTTCTACAACCGCGAGGATGCATGGGTCATCCCCGACGAGATCTATCGCGGGTCACGGCAGCAGATGGAGCCCTACTACGTCATCATGAAGCTGCCCGGCGAGGCGTCGGAGGAGTTCATCCTGATGCTCCCGTTCACCCCGAGAAACAAGGAGAACATGATCGGCTGGATGGCGGCCCGCTCCGACGGGGACAACTACGGCTCGCTGATCGTCTACCAGTTCTCAAAGCAGGAGCTGACCTACGGCCCGATGCAGATCGAGGCGAGGATTGACCAGGACACGGAAATTTCCCAGGACATCACCCTCTGGTCGCAGTCGGGCTCGTCGGTCCTGCGGGGCAACACGCTCGTGATCCCCATCGAGGACTCGATCATCTACGTCGAACCGCTCTACCTCGAGGCGACCGAACGGGGGACGCTCCCGCAGCTCCAGCGCGTGATCGTCGCCTACAATGACCGCCTCACGATGGAGGAGACGCTCACGGAGGCGCTCACCGTCATCTTCGAGGCAGATACCGGTGACGGCGACGGGGGGCTGCCCCCCATCGACGAGTCGGACAGGGAGAAGCTCCTGCGCATCGCCGACCTGTATGACAAGGCCAACCGGGCTCTTGCCGAGGGCGACCTGGGAGCGTACCAGGAGTATGTGGATGAGATCGGCCGGGTCGTGGAGTCCTGAGGGCGCCGGGAAAAACCGCATCCTCTATCCCTCCCGCTCTCCCACTTTTTTACCAGGAGCCTGTGAGATGACCGCCGAGCATGAACGCACCACGATAGACGAAGATGTCCGCACCTGCACCCGCTGCCCCCTTGCAGCAACGCGGATAAGCGCCGTCCCGGGGGAGGGTCCTGTCCCCGCCCGCATCCTCTTCATCGGGGAGGCGCCGGGGAGAAACGAGGACAAGCAGGGCCGCCCGTTCGTGGGCAGGGCGGGGAGCATCCTCGACGATCTGCTTGCGGGCATCGGGGTTGCCCGTGACGAGGTCTTCATCACGAACATCGTCAAGTGCCGTCCGCCGGGCAACCGCGACCCGACCACGGCGGAGATCGAGGCCTGCCGCCCCTACCTCGAACGCCAGATTGCGCTTATCCGCCCGGAGGTGATCGTGCCTCTGGGGCGGTTTGCGATGCGGTGGGTGCTCGAGTCCCATGGGGTCGTCCCCGGCCCCATCTCGGCAATGCACGGCACGGTCGCCCGGATACAGTGGACGGGCGGCGAACGGACGGTCGTCCCCGTCTATCACCCGGCGGCGACCATCTACCGGCCTGCATTGCGGGAAACCCTTGCGGCCGACTTTGCGACCATCCGTGCGGTCATCGGGGACGGTGCCCCCGAGGGAGGGGAACCGAAATGAAGGTCCTCGGGATATCGGGAAGCCCGCGGGCGGGCGGCAACACCGATACGCTGATGGGTGCCCTCCTTGCGGGTGCGGCGTCGGCGGGTGCGGAAGTGGAGGCGGTGCACCTCCGTAACTACGCGATTGCCCCCTGCACGGGCTGCGAGCGCTGCCGGAAGGATCTCACCTGCACCCGGTTCCTTGACGGGATGCATCTCCTCTATCCGAAGGTCGAGGCGGCAGATGCCCTCATCCTCGGCTCGCCGACCTACAACTACAATATCACGCCGGAGATGAAGGCCTTCATCGACCGGCTCTATCCCTACTACCGGTTCTCCGCAGAGCGGCCCGGCCCGTACTCGAGCGTCTTTCAGAACAGTGGAAAAACGGCGCTCGTCTTCTCGGTCGCCGAGCAGACATCCCCTGCCGAGCGGGGCTTTGCAATAGAAGCGATGCAGCGTCCGATGGGGGCACTGGGGATTGCGGTGATGTCGACCCTGCCTGCCGAGGGCTACTTTGCGAAGGGAGCGGTTGCGGCCGACCCTGCTCTGCTGGAGCGGGCACGGGAGGCAGGCAGACGGTTTGCCCTGCGGTGAAAGGAAATGGCCTCCATCCGGGAGAAGAGGAGGCTCGTTGACCTTATTTTATACGGCCTCGTTCACCCGCAGATAGAGGAAGAGGGCGAGTGCTGCCGTGCAGTCGATGAGGAGCAGCAGCACGAGAAGTCCGGGCGGCAGGATGCCGGGGTCGCTGATTCTCGGCCCCTCCGCACCCTGCGCCCCGTCAAAGGAATAGGGAACGTCGCCGGCTGCCATGGGGAGAAGGGCAAGGAAGACGAATACGCTCAGAAGGGCCGCGACTGCGAGGGTACCATAGAGCAGCAGTCGCGGCAGCCGGTGACAAGTGGTGGGCATTGTCTGTATCGATGGGAACTATCTAAGTATTCTTTCAAATACTTCTCCCCCGGCAATCCTGTTTCAAAAAAAAGGGATACTTTATTCCTGTACTCAGGGGCCTTATCTCTCCTGTTTTACCAGGACGCCCGAGAAACAATTTGAAGGATAGTCGCCGGTCTGCGGCATTTCGTCATTACGCCCGTACCCGTTGACATCGGTAAGAATGACCTGGGCTCCCCATACCACATCATCTGCCGTCAAGGGTGAGATATGTCCCCAATACCTGACGGTATCTCTCCCTCTGGACTGGCATTCGATCTCCGTGGGATCCTCAGCCTCTCCTGTTTCCAGGGTTCTCCTGAGAATGTCGGAGAATTTTGGTGTCGCAAGCGGAGGGAAGGTGAAGAGGTTTTTGCCAATCGCCTCTTCGTTCCCGGAAAGACTCAGCATCAGTACCATTTTCGGGTTGATGTAATCGATGATTCCTTCCATGTCGCAGGTAACGATGCCGACCGGGGAGTTTTCAGCCAGTGACCGGTACCGCCCCTCGCTGAGGCGAAGTGCCTTGTCCACCTCTTTTCGCCAGGTAATATCACGGGAAATCCCGAGAATTCCAATTGGGGTTCCATCCTTGTCCCTCAGTGCCCGGACTGCGTTTTCCACCCATATGGTGGATCCGTCCTTGCAGTACTCCTCCGTCTCAAAGAGGATGGTTCTGTCCGGATCGGCGGCGCCGGTCATTTCAAGGGCCAGTTGCTCCTGGAACCGGCTTGCGATCATTTCGCAGGATTCCCGGGTCATCTTATCTTCAAGGGGCTGTGCAAGATCCTCTTCGACGGTGAAGCCACGCATCTTCTTCACAGCAGGGCTGACATACGTCATGTTGAAGGTCAGATCGAAGATCCAGATATTGTCTGCCGTGTTGTCCGCGATGAGGCGGTAGCGCTCCTCGCTCTGGCGAAGCGCCTCCTCCGCCCTCCGCCGTTCAACGGCATACCGGATCTTATTGATGAGCTCGGCAAACTGTGATTTGGGATCGCCGCCTTTCTGGATGTAGAAATCCGCACCGTTGTTGAGCGCCTCGATGACCACCTCTTCACGTCCTTTGCCGGTGAAGATCAGAAAGGGGGTCTCGTCACCCGTCTCCTTGAGGTGTTTGAGAAACTCGATGCCGTCCATATCCGGCATCTGATAGTCGGACAGAATGGCATCGAAGGACTGTTCTGAGAGCAGCCGTAGTCCTTCGGGTGCACCCTGTGCCGTGGTGACGGAAAATCCGCCGGAACGCTCCAGAAAGATGGTGCAGAGTTCGAGAAGAACGGGCTCATCGTCAACATATAAAAGAGATATTTTCGATGATTCTGCCTCTACGACCGCCATATTATAGAAAATTCTCCACTCAATTGTTATAAGAGTATGGAATTCTCCACGCGTCACTGTCTGATATGGGCAATTATCTGAGGTATATTTGGCCATCGTGACACGATCGCGGATTGGAATGAAAAGTGTCCGAGGGTGGGTGGGCAGTAATGCATTGAAGAAAGCCTTCTACAGACTCTCCCGTCGGGTCTTCACATCCTCTCCCCCCTGAACCGGAAGAGATCCGGGTGTCTGGTTTCGGCGGGAGATGGAGACGCATGTTCGCGGCCTATCGGGCCGGGCGTATCATACCGGAAGGATCATGAACCAGACCCAGTAGACCAGCGTCTGGGCACAGGTCAGGGGGATGCCGATGCGGGCAAACTCGAGAAACCTGATGGAGAACCCTT
>JBFFLM010000077.1:0-6495 GCA_041554835.1 Methanogenium sp. | reverse complement strand
GGCTGGCGCCCGGTGCACCCGATGGCGCATGCTCCCCGGTCGACGGCATTGAGCTCGGCGGCCCCCACCACCTTGTCGACGGTGTTGTGCCGCCCGATATCGCAGCTCTTGGCGACCGGCTCTCCGTTTCGGACGAGGACCGAACAGTGGACCCCGCCGGTCTGCTGCCAGGTATCGGAGTGGATCTCCCGTGTGGCGGCATAGATGGCGTCCGGGGTCATCATCAGGGACGAGGTCACGACGGGCGGTACATTCTGTTTGATCCCGTGGCCGCCCCCGGTCCGCATCTCCAGGTCGGCGTTTCTGCGCACGTCCGCCTCCACCCAGATGTCGTTTCCGGAGGTCTCCACGGACTCGACGGACTCAGCGAGCCCTTCACAGATGACAAACCCCGCTCCCAGTTCCCTGAGCATATTGTTTGAGGCGACCTGTTCGATCAGAAGGGCGTTGTTCAGAAAAATTCTGAACCGGTCCTCGCTGATGATGGTGTCGATGATCTTTGCCGGATGCCCGTCCTCAACGCGAATGCCCGGATAAGTTACGGTGAGCATTGTACTTCCTTCTGCGTGTATTTGCCCTCAGTCCCAATAAATTATAGAGATGCAGGGAGCGGGGAACGGGGCACGTGGGTTGACATTATATCGGAAGTCTGCATTATATGAATGGATGATGTACGCACAACGCCTTGATAACCTCCCACCATATCTTTTTGCACGAATAGACGCCATGAAGGCGGCAAAAAGAGCCCAGGGAGTGGATGTGATCGACCTTGGTGTTGGTGACCCGGACCTCCCGACACCCGACCATATCGTAGAATCCCTCGTGGAGGCGGTCCGCAACCCGGCAACCCATCATTACCCCGATTATACCGGCATGCTCTCGTACCGGGAGGCCGTTGCCGTATGGTACAGGGATCGTTTTTCCGTCGAACTCGACCCGAAGACCGAGATTCTGGCGCTCATCGGTTCGAAGGAGGGCATTGCCCACGTCCCCGAGGCATTCGTCAACCCCGGCGACTATGTCCTCGTCCCGGACCCCGGCTACCCCGTGTACAAGACCGGCACCCTCTTTGCGGAGGGGAAGGTCCATGAGATGCCGCTTGCCGAAGAGAACGGGTTTCTCCCGGACCTCGAGGCCATTCCCGGTGAAATATGCACGCGGGCAAAACTGATGTTCCTCAACTACCCGAACAACCCGACCGGTGCGGTGGCGGACCTCGCGTTCTTCAATGAAGTGGTGGAGTTCGCCCGGGACCACGACATCGTGGTCGTGCACGACAATGCGTATTCGGAGATTGCCTTCGACGGCTACCAGCCCCCGTCCTTCCTCCAGGCGGACGGTGCGATGGAGGTCGGCATGGAGATGCACTCGCTCTCGAAGACCTACAATATGACCGGATGGCGAATCGGCATGGCCTGCGGCGGGGCGGACCTCATTGCCGGTCTCGGCAGGGTAAAGACCAATATCGACTCCGGTGCGTTCGATGCGATACAGGAGGCGGCGATCACCGCGCTCACCTCCTCGCAGGACTGTGTCGCGGCATCGTGCGCCGTATACCAGGAACGCCGCGACGCTCTCGTCCGCGGCCTGGAGGAGCTCGGCTTTTCGGTGAGCGCCCCGAAGGCGACCTTCTATGTCTGGATGGAGGTGGACGACTCGATGGCATTTGCGGCACGGATGCTCGATGAGGCCGGCATCGTCGTCACCCCCGGCGTCGGGTTCGGCAACCACGGCGACGGCTATGTCCGCTTCGCCATCACCCGGTCCGTCGGGCGCATCGAAGAGGCGATTGAACGCATGCGGGGAATGGCGCTATGAATGACGTCATGACCCTGCCCCCCCACCTGACCGTGAAGGGGGGGCACCTCCACATCGGGGCCCATGACACCACGCAGCTTGCAAAGAAATACGGGACCCCCCTGTATGTGACCGATGAACAGCGTATCAGGGCGAACTTTACGGCCTACCGCGAGGCGCTGACCGGCTACTACGACCGCGTCCAGATGCTCTATGCGGCAAAGGCGAACGGCAACCTCGCCGTCCTCAAGGTCTTTGCCGACATGGGTGCGGGAGCGGACGTCTTCTCCGCGGGCGAACTGTATCTCGCCCTCGTCGCCGGGATGAGGCCCGATCACCTGCTCTTCAACGGGAGCTCGAAGACGGCGGCGGACCTGAAGCTTGCGGTGCAGAAGAAGGTCCGGGTCTCGCTCGACTCCATCGACGAGATGAAGCAGCTCAACGAGGTGGCACGGGCCATGGGCACCACCGTCGAGTGCTCGTTTAGGGTCAACCCTGCAATGGAGGTGCCGACGCACCCGAAGATCGCAACGGGCCTTGCGACGAGCAAGTTCGGCATCCCGGCAGGCCAGATCAAGGACGCGTACCGGGCCGCCGTCGAGGCCACCAATATCGTCCCGGTCGGGCTGCACTGCCACATCGGCTCCCAGATTCTTGATGTGGTGCCGTTTGCAAAGGAAGCCGAGGTGCTCGTGAAGGTGGCAAGGGAGGTCTCCGACCTTGGTGTCAACCTCCAGTTCCTCGACATGGGCGGCGGGCTGGGCATCCCCTACAACCACACGGCCGAGGCCGCCCCCACGCCGCAGGAGTACGCGGACGCCGTCATGCCGGTATTTCTTGACGGCATTGAACGAGCCGGCATCAAACCGGCGTTATGGGTCGAGCCGGGGAGAAATCTCATGGCGGACTCCACCGTCCTCCTCACCGGTGTCAACTCGGTCAAGAGGACCCACAAGACCTTCGTCAACGTGGACGCCGGGTTCAACCTGCTTGCCCGCCCCGTGATGTACGACTCGTACCACGAGGTGATCGTCGCGGGCAGGGCGGAGGCGGCACCGGTGGACACGTATACGATCACGGGCCCCATCTGCGAGACCGGCGACATCCTCGCCCATGACCGGCAGCTGCCGGAGGTCGTGCCGGGAGACCTCATCGCGGTCCTCGATACCGGGGCGTACGGCTTTTCCATGTCGTCCCAGTACAACAGCCGGCCGCGGTGCGCCGAGATTATGGTCAATGGCAGCATGGAAGCCCCCATGCGCAGGGCCGAGACCATCATCGATCTGAAGATGACCATGGAACAGCTCCCATGGCAGAGATAACCTTCTTTTCCCGGTGAATACCATGCGGGCGCATTATTCACTGGTCGATGATCTCTTTGCCTGGGAGGAGTACGAGAAGCAGGTCTTTGCCGCGATCGAGGAGTCCGGCGGCGTCTACGAGGAGCGGACGGCCGCGATGATCGTCGTCCGGAATGCCGGGCGCAGCCACCTGAAGATCGCGGACCTGAAGACGGGGCCGAGCTGCATCTCGTTTTTCGGGAAGGTCCTCGAACTGCGCGAACCCCGGCAGTTCGAGCGCAGTGACAAGACCCCCGGCATGGTCGGCCGCGTCCTCCTCGGGGACAGTTCGGGGGAGGTCTGGCTGGTGCTGTGGGACGAACAGGCCCTCGTCACCGCCGATCTTACGGTAGGAGAAGTCCTCGAGATAGTGGGGAAGCTGCGGGACGGGCAGGAGGTCCATGCCCTCGACCTCCGGCGGACCGCCTGCGACATTCCCACGCGGCGCGAACCGGGCGGATTTTCTCCCGGCGGACGCGAGGAGGAGACGGTTGCAGGCTGTCTCGTTGCGGCGGGAACCCCGCAGACCTTCACCCGCCGGGACGGGACCGAAGGGACGAAGACGAACCTCGTCCTCTGGGACGGCGAGCGCTTTGTCGTGGTGGTCGTCTGGGACCCGTCGATCGCCGAAGGGATGGACGTCGGGCGGTCGTACCGGTTCGGCGGCGTGCGGAGAAACGACCGGGCAAACGGCGTCGAGTATTCCCTCGGCAGGTCGGGAGCGATGGTGCCGTGCGACGATACGTACACCCCCCGGTTTGATGCGATAGGCGACGCCGGCGAGGGAGCGTGCGTCTGCATCCGGGGGACGCTCTGCGAGGTAGGCCCGGTCCGGGAGTTTACCACCAGAAAAGGCGGCGTCTCATGGGTGCGCAATGCGGAGATGGAGGATGCCTCCGGCCGGGTGCACCTCGTTCTCTGGGGAGACGATGCGAAGGCGGACCTCCCGGTCGGCACCGATCTCTCCCTGTACAACGCGGTGGTCAAACGCGGCCGCTACGGGGGGCTGGAAGTGCACTGCAGCTGGGGCTGCGTGCTTGCGGTGGAGACTCCCCCATCCGCCGCATCCCCGGAACCTGCCGAGATCGTGTTCCGGGGGACGGTCATCGATACGGCGCAGGGGCGGTGCATCGACGACGGTGCCATCTGCTACCTCTGCGATGCCGACCTGCTGCCCGGTGCGGAGGTGGAGGTCTTCGGGATGCTGGAAGGAGAGACCCTCATGCCGTATGAGGTGCGTGAGGTGCCGGTCAGCCTGGAGGACGTCCGCGAGCGCATCCGACGGCTGCACCCCGCATGATCCCTTTTATTCGGGTTTACTTTCGCGGTGCACGGCTCACCGACCTATAGCCACTTTCGTAATGGTTATCCAGTTGAATTGATGAGAGGTACATAAGTATGCCGGAACTAGATATTGAGGATATTCCGGGCGTCGGCCCCACCACCGCCGACAAGCTCAGGGACGCCGGATACACGACCATCGAGGGCATCGCCACCGCTTCCTATGCGGATCTCGCCGAAGCGGCGGAGATCGGCGAGTCGACGGCGAAGAAGATGATCAAGGAAGCCCGGCGGATGGCGGACATCGGCGGGTTCAAGACCGGCACCGTGGTCCTTGAGGAGCGAAAGGAGGTCCGCAAGCTCCAGTCACGCGTCCCCGACTTCGACGATCTGATGGGCGGGGGCCTGGAGACCAAGTCGATCACCGAGTTCTACGGCGAGTTCGGGTCGGGAAAGAGTCAGTTCTCCCACCAGATGGCGGTCAATGTCCAGCTGCCCGAGGAGGAGGGCGGCCTGAACGGCTCCTGCATCTACATCGATACCGAAAACACCTTCCGCCCCGAGAGGATCGAGCAGATGGTAAACGGCCTCGATACGGAGGACGACCATCCCGCCTTCGAGGAGATTCTCGAGCACATCCATGTGGCAAAGGGCTACACCTCGGATCACCAGATGCTTCTCGTCGACAGCGCACGCGAACTTGCCGGAGAACTGAAAGGGAGCGAAAAACCGGTTCGTCTCTTCATCGTGGACTCGCTGACGGCACATTTCCGTGCGGAATATTCCGGCCGGGGGACGCTCTCCGTCCGGCAGCAGAAACTCAATAAACATATGTATGACCTGGCCAAATTAGCAGAAGAGCACAATGCGGTCGTCCTGGTCACCAACCAGGTGCAGTCGAACCCCGCCGTCTTCTTCGGCGACCCGACAAAACCCGTCGGCGGCAACATCGTCGGGCACGCATCGAAATTCCGTATCTATCTCAGGAAGAGCAAGGGCGGAAAGCGTGTTGCAAAGCTCGTCGACAGCCCGAGTCTCCCGGACGGCGAGGCGGCGTTCATGGTCGATATGACCGGCTTAAAACCAATTTAGACACCAGTTGCAGGAGATGGATGTGGAGCAGATACCAAAAGCGGTCATAACGGATCTGGACGGGACGCTTACCGATGAGCGCCGGCGGCTGAATACGCGTGCGGTCGACTGCATCCGCCTGCTGGTCGACGCGGGCATCCCGGTGGTCCTTGCAAGCGGAAACACCATCTGCTCGCTGACGATCCTCTGCAAGATGATCGGAACGGACGGGACGGTCGTCTGTGAGAACGGGGGATTATACCGCGTCGGGTTCCAGGGGGAGCAGCATATTCTCGGAGATATCGATCTCTGCAGGGCCGCATTTTCCCACCTCGAACGGTATTTCGGGGATAAGGGAATCGAACTGGAGCTCTACAGTCCCGAATACCGGTTTGCCGATGTGGCCTTTGCACGAACGGTGGACCCGGAGGAGGTGCGAAGCGCCCTTGCGGGCTTTGATGTCCGCGTTCTTGATACCGGGTTTGCCATCCACCTCCAGGGTCATGCCATCAGCAAGGGGACGGCGTTTCGGCATGTGGCAGAGGATCTCGGCATAGGGGTCTCGGACTTTCTTGCCGTCGGCGACTCGCACAACGACAAGGAGATGCTGCGGACGGCAGGCATCGGGATTGCGGTGGCAAACTGCAGTGACGATGTGCGCGATTCTGCGGACCGGGTCACAAAAGAAGAGTACGGGGATGGATTTATCGAAGCAGTACAATCGGTGTTTCCTTCACTTTCGTGAAAGAAGGTACCGGTCAACCACGATATAATCCCGGATATCCTTTACCGCCTCAAACGGGATGAAGAGTTTGTCCCCTTCGATGGTATAATTGGACGTATCAAAATTCTGCTCAGGCTTGACGACAAGATCAGTAACTTCCCCACTCTTGAAGTCCGCCATGATATTGCGTATTGTCCCAATGACCATTCCATCCGTACTCATCACTTTTTTTCGGGAGAGATTGCGGGAGAATGTATTCCTCATATTAGAAAAGGAGGGTCT
>JBFFLM010000076.1:0-6497 GCA_041554835.1 Methanogenium sp. | reverse complement strand
TCAATATCCCGGAAGAGCGGGTACATGACCGTCGAAGATTACCTTGCCCAGCGGTTCGAAAGTCCGCGGGCCGTGCGGGGACTTGCCGCCGCTTCAGGGATCGTGGTATCCCTCATTTACCTCGTTGGGCAGTACACCGCCATCAGCATCGTGCTGGTATGGCTGTTTGGGATCTCCCACGTCACTGCCCTCATAATTTCCGCAATTGTCATCACCATCTATACGGTGATTGGCGGACTGTATGCCGTGTCGTGGACCACGCTTATTCAGGGGTTCATCCTGATCGCCGGTGTGATTGTTATGGCTCCCCTGGTCATCCTCTCTGCAGGGGGTCTGACGCACATCAATGAAGTGCTTTCCACGCTTGACCCGAATATGGTGATGCCCTATTACCCATCCCCCGCATATGCCCCCTATGCGTACTGCACTCCCGAATTTTTATTCTCGTTCGGGATACTTCTGATGGTTGGCCTTGCCTGTGCGCCCCATGTCATTAACAATGTCCTTGCTGCAAAAGAGGCGAAGTATTTCAAATGGTCGCCACTGATCGCCTTTGCCGTATATGCAGTCGTCATGTTCCTGGTCAAGTTTGCAGGATTTGCAGTGCGGGTCCTGGTTGAAGAAGGCAAACTCGTTCTCCCTTCCACTGTCAATGCACAGGATTTCGCATTTATGTACGGGGTCGAATATGCCTCCCCAAATGTGCTGGTATGGGCGTTCTTTGCCGTCATCGTACTTGCTGCCGTCATGTCAACGACGGACAGGCTGATGCTGACCATCGGCACGATGTTCTCGTGGGATATCTTCAAAAATCTTTTAAAGCCCGATGCAACCGACAAACAGGTGCTCAGGGTCAGCCAGATCTGTGTATTTCTGGCCGCAGCTGTGTCGCTTCTCCTTGCCATCAATCCCCCGGAGATGCTGGCGTGGCTGATATGGATGGGCATCGGGGTAATGCTTGCAACCTTTGCGGTTCCGTTGATCTCGGCGCTGTACTGGCGAAGGGCGACTGCGGCCGGTGCAATTGCGAGTATGGCATCGGGCCTGGTTTCCGCCGGTGTCTTTGCCTACATCCACCAGTTTATGTTCAAATTGCCCGTTCATTTCAGCCTCTACGCCCTGGTCATTTCAGCGCTTGCGATGGTTATTGTCAGTCTCCTGACTAAACCGGTCAGCGAGGAGACTCTGAATCTGACCCATACAGGATGGTATATTCAGACCCGCTGATTTATCCTGCCAATATCTCATTTTTTCCGTTGTCATTTTGTGGTGTGAGGTAGAACTATTCTGTGTGACGACGGCGATACTTGGCGGCGGCCTGACCGGTCTTACCCTTGCCCGGCTTCTGCATGAAGAGGGGGAAGAGGTCATTGTCCTTGAAAAGGAGGATGCTATCGGAGGTCTGTGCCGTTCGCAAACTGAGGATGGTTTTACCTTTGACATTGGGGGTTCCCACATCATTTTCTCCCGGGATGAGGAGGTTCTTGCATGGATGAAGGATGTGATTGGGGAAAACCTGGATAACCGGGACCGGAATACGAAGATATTCTATAAAGGATCCTATGTGAAATACCCGTTCGAAAACGGGCTTTCCCAGCTGCCGGAAGAGGATCGCTTTTTTTGCATCAATGAATTTGTCAGGATGCTGATTGAGGCCGAGAAGGGAACCCTCCCGGCACCCCTGAATTTCCGTGACTGGATCTATGCGACCTTCGGCAAGGGAATCGCCGAGTGTTACATGGTACCATATAATGAGAAGATCTGGAACTATCCTGCAGATCAGATGTCCTATCACTGGGTGGACGGGCGTATCCCCCGCCCACCGGTTGAGGATATCATAAGGTCGGCCATCGGAATTGAGACGGAGGGGTATACCCACCAGTCGGTGTTTTCCTATCCCGTGACCGGAGGGATAGAGGCACTCATTGCCGCCATTGCACGACCGGTTCGCAGCCGGGTCCGCACAGGTTTTTCGGTAACCTCTGTAGCTCGTGATGAGGATGGCAGCTTTCTCATAAGTGATGGCTCCGAAACCATACGGGCAGAACGCTGTATCTCGACCATTCCTCCGCAGCATCTCCTCCCGTGCCTTGAAGCTGTTCCCTGCGGTGTCGTGAATGCCTGTGAGGGTCTTCGATATAACTCACTTGCATGCGTATGCCTGGGAACCAGGTCACGTAGCGCCCCGTATTCGTGGCTCTATGTCCCGCAAAAAGAGCTGGGAATGTTTAACCGGATATCATTTCCCTCCAACTATTCGACCGAGGTTGCGCCGGATGGATGCGGCTCGGTTCTTGCTGAAATCACTTATAACGACGGTGATGCCGTATCGGCCATGGAGGATGAAGAGCTGATTCGGCATACGGTCGGAGGCCTGAACGAAATGGGTCTTGTGTCCCCTTCCGATGTTGTCCATGCATCCGTCTTCAGGCAGAAATTTGCCTATGTGGTCTATGATCTTTGTTACCTGGACAATGTGGCCATTGTCCGGGATTTTATCGATGGAGAAGGAATTGAGCAGGTCGGAAGGTTCGCAGAATTTGAGTATCTGAATATGGACGGATGTATTCGCCATGTCTTCGAGTTTATGAAGGCATATACAAAAGGCTAATTTTTCCCTGCTTTTCTCATATTTTTCATCTCTTCCCGCATTGTCCCGATGCCATAAATCCTTCCCCTTTTGGTGCATGAATGATGTGGATGATGGTTGTGTCACGGTACAATGCCATTGAGACCGGTATGGGTCTGCAATTCCGGGGAGATGGCTGTATCGTAATCGATGTTGATGGGCAGAAAAGATTCCCTGATTTTTCGAAAACCCACTCCCTCTTGGATCTCCGGGGAAGATGGTACAATTTCAAGTAATTGAAAATCCAATACTGAGGGAGGGCAACGTCCTGTGTCCACAAATCCCTGGTAGAATTCTATGAAAGTATCAGTTGTTATTCCGACCTTTAATGAAGAAGCCAACATTGCCCGGTGTCTCACATCCCTGAATGACCAGACAATGCCGCGGGATATGTATGAAGTCATCGTGGTTGATGGAAATTCCAAGGATAGTACAAGAGATATTGCCAAACCACTCGCAGATCACGTTATTATCCAGACCCGGAAAAAGGTGGGTGGTGCAAGAAATGACGGTGTTGATCTGGCGTCGGCTGATATTGTGGTTACCACAGACGGAGACTGCATCTTCCCCCGTGAATGGCTTGACGTCATCTATGAGGAATTCTCCCGCAGACCGGATGCCGTGACGGTGTATGGTCCCGTCTTTCCCATCGAAAAGGGCCTGCAAAACCGGCTCTCACTGATGCTTGCAAATACGTTTTCGCGACTTGGTTACTATACCCATCTTCTCTATTATACCCTGGGGGCAAATACCGCGTTTCGAAAAGATGCATTTCTTGAGGCGGGAGGCTATCGCGTTTCCGATGCCGGAGATGACCTGGAGATTGCCCGGAGAATGAAATTGCTGGGAAAGGTCGTATTCGTCCCTGGGATGAAAGTCGGGTTCTCCATGCGCCGGTACGACCAGTACGGCGCCATAAAATCGATCTATGAATGGCTGTATATTGTCGTCAAAGGTGGAGATTCGGATAAATACAGCTACACCCAGAGAGAATATAAAAAATAATCATCCTTTTTCCCGTGAGATAATCCCAGATGGACCCGGGATGGTCTCATGCATCAATATTTATCATGACCATACTGTGTATTCGACCGGCAGGCAATACGATCCTTTAAGTCTTTGGTATGTAACCTGTATTCCATGAATCCCGAAGTGCGTGCGATCGCTGCGGTGGCCGATATGATGGCACTCTCCGCACGGACTGCGCCCAAAGGGAAAGGGGCCGATTCGATCCGAATCCGGGTGATAACCGGATCGGATCTTGCGGTTCTTTCCACTGAGATGCGCTCAATTGGAGAAGAAGAAGGAATTGGATTTTTTATCCGTGATGCCGGGAATGTTGAGGCCTGTGATGCCTGCCTCCTGATAGGATGCGAAGGGGGCACGAGTCTGGGCCTGAACTGCGGCGGGTGCGGGCATCCGACATGTTCAGCCATGCTGGAGGCATACAGGGATTCGTCATCCGCAACATCCTTTACCGGGCCGAACTGTGTCATAAAAATGGCAGATCTTGGCATTGCGGTTGGATCTGCCGTTAAAACTGCGGCGATACATAATGCAGACAATCGTATTATGTACTCCGCCGGTACCGCTGCGCTACGCCTGGGATGGCTGGAAGACTGTTCTGTTGCGTATGGCATTCCGCTCAGGGCGGGGGGCAAGAACATTTTCTTTGATCGATAGGAGGTGCACACATGGCACGAATGACGATACGTGGCGGAGACCTTGATCTCGTTGAATACGAATTCTCTCCGTTTCCGCCGGGAGAGAATATCAACACTCTCGGGTATGACTGCAGTGACCGCGTTTCCCCGTGCAAAGGGCCGGTTACCGTCCGTGTCCCGGCACGGATCCATTCATCGGTTCTTGATATGAACCGGTTTGCCCCGGATCATCCCGGTGGCGGAGGAATAGGATTTGCCATCCGGATATACGGGGAGGCAACGGTGCGGTGCACGCCGTCCGACGTGGTGATACATTACTCACGGGTGCCGATGCTTCAGCATCTGGTTGCGGTCATGAAAAAAGTGACCGGCTACGCCGGTGGATTTGAAATTGACGTCATTGATCATGAGCGAAAGCACGTTGGGCTGGGTTCGACGGGAACGGTCCTTATAGCCGTCGCACATGCCATCAATGCCGCACTCGGCACTCCCCTTGACAGGGAGCAGGTGAGGCTGCTGGTGGGATATAATTATGCAGAGGAGACGGCATCAGGCGATGTTGTCTGCGGGTTTGAAACCGGTGTAGGACCAGCAGCCGTGACCTACGGCGGGATGGCCGTGATGGGTGATGAACTGACTCTTGTCTGCCAGCATTCCTTTGCTGAAGATAAGAACGTGTTCATCATCATTCCCCCGACAGAGGCCGACGCGGCAGGAGAAAGTGAATTCCAGGTCCTGATGAACCGTGCGCGTAGTCTTGACTATTGTGATCGGGAACTGAAGGCCTACCTGATAATGATGGATCTGATTCCTGCGCTGGTGAAGGATGACCTCAGGCGCATAGGTGATGTGATTTGGGAAATAGAATTCAGGGGTTCGAAGCGCGCAGAGGTTGAGCATAATTCATTTGAAATTTACCAGTACATGGCAAAGCTGCGTGAGGCGGGATTTGAATTTGTCGGCATGAGCTCTGTCGGGCCGTCGATATCCATCATTACGGAGAAAACCCGGGAAGAACTGGAACCGGTGATCGCTCAGTACGGGCTTGAGATTGCCATTGAAACAAAAGTGGACAACGAAGGTCTGAAGATTATCCGGTAACCGTTCGATCATTCAATTTCATTTTTCCAAATCTGTTTCCGGTTACGCATGGCTCGTCCTGCGTTATTGTCTGACCGACGATAGGCAGCGGTATGAAAATGTGTGGCTGAAAAAATAAAAGATGGAAGGGAGGGAAAAAATTAGTCCTTGCCTGCGAGCATTCTGTTAATCGACCGGGCTGCTTTTTTTGCAGACCCCATCGCCCAGATGACGGTTGCAGCGCCGGTTGCGATATCTCCCGCTGCAAAGACATGGGGTAGTGATGTTCTGCCGTCATCGTCGACGAGAATGTTTCCCTTCGGTCCCCGTTCAAGGTCCGGAATTAGCCCTGAGAGGAGGGGGTTTGGCCCCTGCCCGATAGCCTCGATGACCATGTCGACATCAAGGGTGAAGCGGCTTTCCTCTCCCTCCAGGGGGCGGGGGATTGGTCTTCCGCTGGCATCGAGTTCGCACATGTCCATCCGTACACATTCGATACCCCGGACCTCCGGCCCGCCGAGGATCCGAACCGGGTTGGCACAGCAGACCATGTCGACCCCTTCATCGATGGCATTCTGGACCTCATCGGCCCGTGCGGGAAGATCCTCCTCCCTCCTGCGGTAGATGAGGTAGACCTTTGCCCCGAGGCGGCGTGCGACACGTGCCGAATCCATTGCCACGTTCCCACCGCCGACAACCGCCACCCTGCTTCCTCTGATGACAGGGGTATCATATTCGGGGAACCGGTCGGCATGCATGAGGTTGACACGGGTCAGGAATTCATTGGCTGAATATACCCCGTTGAGGTTTTCCCCTTCGATTCCCATGAAATAAGGAAGGCCCGCGCCGGTCCCGATGAGAACGGCATCATATGCAAGCAGGTCATCGACGGGAACACTTCTGCCGACAACATGGTTTCGTTTGAGTTCAGCTCCCATTTCGAGGACCTGGTCGATCTCGAATTCAACAATGTCCTTGGGCAGACGAAACGCCGGTATGCCGTAGGTGAGTACCCCCCCTGCCTTATGGAGGGATTCGAATATGGTCACGTTGTGGCCGGCCCGTGCAAGTTCGGATGCAGCGGTGATCCCTGCAGGTCCCGAACCCACTACCGCCACCCGTTT
>JBFFLM010000075.1:0-6560 GCA_041554835.1 Methanogenium sp. | reverse complement strand
CTGGATATTCATCTGGAAACTCCCGTCCCCGGCAATATCAATTACCGGTTCGTCCGGACAGGCGACCGCTGCACCGATAGCCGCGGGGAACCCGTATCCCATCGTTCCAAGACCACCGGAGGATATCCACTGTCGTGGACGCCGGAAACAGAAATGCTGGGCGGCCCACATCTGATTCTGTCCGACTTCGGTTACAATGATACCCTTCCCGTTGAGCAGGTCGGAGAGTTCCTTGACGATGAACTGCGGGCGGAGTTTGCCGTCATCGGGATAGGTTACCGGAAATTCCTCCTTCCACTGAGCTACCCGCTCATTCCACTGTCGCGGGGACGTCCTTGTTTCGTTTCCCTCAAGCATCTGCCTGAGGACGATTCTGACATCGCCGACGATGGGTATATCCACTCTTTTATTCTTGCCGATCTCAGCAGGGTCGATATCAATGTGGATGACATCCGCATTCGGTGCAAATGCCTCAACCTTCCCGGTGACACGATCATCAAACCGGACACCTACCGCAATAAGGAGATCACATTCGGTTACTGCATAATTGGCGTATTCCGTCCCATGCATTCCGAGCATGCCGAGGCTCAACTCGTGATCACAGGGGATCGCCCCAAGACCCATCAGCGTCGTTGTGACGGGGATATGCCATTGTTCGGCGAACTGAACCAGTTCCTCCGAACCCCCTGACGAAATCACTCCGCCCCCGGCATAGATCAACGGACGTTCGGCCCGGGCAATACGGTTCATCGCTTTTTCGATCATCCGGGGATGACCCTGCAATGTCGGCTGATAGCCACGTAAGGAAACCAATGAATCTGATTCAACATTATAATCGGCAGTTCCCGTCGTCACATCCTTCGGAATATCAATCAGGACCGGCCCCTGTCTGCCGGAACCCGCGATATAAAATGCCTCGTGGACAATGCGGCCAAGTTCTTCCGTCCGCTGCACCAGATAGTTGTGTTTGGTGACAGGGAGGGTTATCCCGGTGATATCAGATTCCTGAAAGGCATCCCGACCCAGAAGGGTGGTGGGAACCTGCCCGGTTATGGCAACAACCGGTGCAGAATCCATGTAGGCCGTTGCAATGCCGGTTACCAGATTACAGGCGCCGGGACCGGATGTTGCGAGGCAGACACCGACTTTGCCGCTTGCCCGCGCATATCCGTCGGCTGCATGAACAGCTGCCTGTTCGTGGCGAACAAGAATATGGCGGACGTCAGAGTCGTAGAGCTCATCATAAATGGGAAGAACCGAACCACCCGGATATCCGAAGATGGTCTCGACTCCTTCTTTTCCCAGACTCTCAAAGAGTATCTTTGCCCCGCTTTTCATCGTCTTCCCTCAATAATCGGTTCATCCCTGCGACAACTGCTTCGACACTTGCTGTAATGATGTCGGTGCGCGCCCCACGAGATGTAATAAATTTACCGTCTTTACTTAATTTAACAGTTACATCCACCAGGGCATCGGTACCGCCTTCGATTGCGCTGACATGATAGTCCTCAAGACTTATGTCACCAACCGCGCTTACCGTATGCCTGAGAGCCCGTATGACAGCGTCGACAGGTCCGTTGCCGGTAGATGCACCCGTTATTTCCTTTCCGTTTACTGCCATGGTGACCGAAGCTGTCGGAATGGACCTGTTTCCGGAGACCACCGTATATTGCCGAAGATTCAGGACCGGCGCACATTCTATCTGGAGAACGGCATCGGCTATCGTCATCAGATCGGTATCGGTGATCCGTTTCCCCTCATCACCGAGAGTCTTGATGCGTTTTACAATCGCTGCCAGTTGCTCAGAATTCACCTGATAGCCAAGTTCCTGAAGCGAGGCCTGAACAGATGCACTTCCCGAATGCTTTCCGAGAACGATACGGCGTTTACGTCCGACACGTTCTGGCGCGACCGGTTCGTACGTCTTTGCATTTCTCAGCACTCCGTGGGCATGGATCCCGGACTCATGGGTGAACGCCATTGAACCGACTATCGCCTTGTTTGCAGGCAGGGCGATTCCCGTCAGACGGGAGACCAGCGTGGACAACGGGTACAGATGTTCGGTCACAATACCCGTCGACACACCATACAGCACCTCAAGCGACATTACCACCTCCTCGAACGGGGTGTTCCCTGCTCGTTCACCCAGTCCGTTGACGGTGACATGCGCACAGGACGCTCCTGCTTTCAGGGCGGCCACCGTATTGGGAAGGGCAAATCCGAGGTCATTATGGCAATGGATACTCAGCGGCGCAAACAGGAGAGGCGGGATCACTTCCGCGGCCCTCTCAGGAGTCAGCAGGCCGACGGTGTCGCAGAAACACAATCGGTCCGCTCCATGATCCACTCCCTCCTGAAACAGGGAGGATAAAAACGCCTGGTCGGCCCGTGAGGCATCTTCGCCTGAGAGCTCAACGATGAGCCCGCGATCCTTTGCATATTCTACTGCTGAAAGTGCCATTGTCCGGATCTGTTCACGATCCTTTCGCAATTTTTCCCGGATATGGAGATCGCTGACCGGCACCACAAGATGAATGGAGTCGGCGCCGGCATCGGCTGCCAGGTCAATGTCATGCTCGAGTGCCCGCACATACGTACAGCACTCAATGTCAAGACCTGCTTCTGCTATACGCCTGATCGCTGCAAGCTCACCTTCGGATGCCGCTGCCGAACCTGCTTCCACGACATGCACTCCAATGTCTGCAAGGGCGGATGCGATCTCAAATTTCTGTTCGGGATTCAGGGTTACACCGGGTGTTTGTTCCCCGTCTCTCAAAGTAGTGTCAAAAAAGCGTAGATTATCGAATAATAAAGCACTCACTCATAGGATTTCTCACCCGAAGTAGTATTATGCAAACCCCTTCTTAATGGTTGGGTTGGATGAGGTATCGGCCCACAAAAAAAGATTAATGCCGGAAATAGCGCGTCCCGGTAAACACCATCGCAACATTCAGGCGATTTGCGGCTTCTATGACAATATCATCCCTTATTGAGCCTCCCGGCTGAATCAGAGCAGTTGCACCGGCATTTACCGCTTCTTCAAGGGCATCAGGGAACGGCAGAAATGCATCCGATGCGACGGATGAACCTTCAAGGGCAACATTGGCCTTGGATACGGCAATCTTTGCGGCATCAACCCGGCTCATCTGGCCTGCACCAATACCAAGGGTTGCTACGGCGTCGGCAAAGATGATCGTGTTGCTCTTCGTGTGTTTACAGACTTTCCACGCGAGCTTCATCGCCTCCATTTCCTGGGCGGTTGGTTCGCGTTCGGTGACCACCTGCCATTCTTCCGCATGTATCTCAGGTGTCCTCTGCACGAGTGCACCCCCGTCAATGGAACGCAGTGCATCGGCCGGCTCCTTGTCGGGAAGGTAGAGAATACGCATGTTTTCCTTCTTTGCCATGATCTTCAGGGCGGATTCCGAGTACGACGGAGCAATTACCACCTCGACAAATGTTGCCGCAATCTCTTCTGCGACGTCATCGCCAATTTCCCTGTTCATTGCAATAACAGAGCCATACGCAGATACCGGGTCTACCTCGCGGGCCCGGACATAGGCGTCAATCAGCGTCTCACCAACAGCGACCCCACAGGGATTGTTGTGTTTGACAATAACTGCTGCAGGAACATCGAACTCACGCACCAGTCCGACCGCAGCATCAACATCGAGATAGTTATTATAGGACATTTGCTTGCCCTGGACCGGGACCTGGACGGCGATCCCCTTATCGCCATATACCGCAGCCTGCTGATGGGGATTTTCTCCGTACCTCAGGGTCCGCCCGTTTCGCAGCTGAACGGTAAGGACCTCCGGGAATTCTCCTTCAAGCCCATAAAGGTAGTTGGATATCGCCGCGTCATAGGATGCCGTTCGTGCAAAGACTTTCTTTGCAAGAGAGAGCCGCTCTCCTGAAGTAAATTCGCCACGCATGACGGCTTCTTTGACCAGAGGGTAATCGGAGGGATCCATCACGACCGCAACATCGCGGAAATTCTTTGCCGATGCACGGATCATCGCAGGTCCGCCGATATCAATGTACTCAACCAGTTCATCAAGGGGCAGCCCCGATGCGGCCATCTCTTCAAATGGATAGAGATTTACCACGACAAGATCGATGGGCTCAATTGCATGACGGCTCATCTCCTCATCGTCCTTTCCACGCCTGCCAAGCAGCCCGCCATGAACCTTCGGGTGGAGCGTTTTTACCCTTCCATCCATCATTTCCGGCCATCCGGTATACTCCGACACCTCGGTAAACTGAATCCCGGCTTCTGCGAGAGCCCGGCCGGTGCCTCCCGAACTGATAATATTGATATTATGTTCTACGAGGACCCTGGCAAGATCGACAAGCCCCGTCTTATCCCATACGGAGAGGAGTGCATATTTCATGCCTCCTTATTGCGCACACAATAACAAAAGATTAATGACGATCACCACACCGGACAGAGCATCACCACTATATATTCATAACACTCCAGAAGAGGGGGCCCAGGTTTCTTCGGTGACCACAGTTCTGAACAGGTGCATCGTGCACGGACTTTTTTTCCCTGTAATGCCATAGATCTACTGGTGAGAGAACCCATCTTCCGGCAAAGCATCTACTGGTGTCCCGAGTGTAATGTCCCCCTCATTGCAAGTACGTGCGGGTGCGGCACCAAAGGAGAAGAGCTGTCGCTGCTCAAACCTTATGATGTCAGACCTGCATTATCACACGACAGAACCCTCATACTGGAGCTCCTGAATACACGGTTCGGTATTGAACATCTTCCGGACATCATTCTTTTCAACAAGACCGGTGGCCTCGACCGCAACGATCTGATCATAATCAACGGTGAGAGATTCGGATGGCTCACCTTTGACCCGTTAACACGGGACTATTCCATAGAGATAACATCAGAAGGTCTCGCCATGGTTCTGGATCAGGTCACGCGTGGCATCGCAGACATTACCGAGGAAGTAAAAAGTGGTGGTAAACGGCGTATTGGCGGCAAAAAAATACCCTTCCAATGCGACCTGCCCGACGGTCCAATACTATTGAAATCCGGGTCCCTCTACGGCACCGGCATATTGCATAAAGGCACGCTGCGTATCAAAAAAATTGGTAAAGTCGGCCTCCGCCCCTGGAAAAATCCATCCTGGGAAGATGCAATCAGGTGCAATAAACCTCATCTGAAAAATCTTGAACGCCATGCCATCAGATTTATCAAACATCACCGGCAGGACCGCCCGACATGTAATGTCTCCTTTTCAGGAGGTAAGGATTCAACTGTCGTCTATGAACTTGCACGACGTGCGGGAGTTACCGCGAGTTATTTTGTAGACACCGGGATGGAATTTCCGGAGACGATACAGTTTGTCAGGGAAATGAAAATACCGGTCATCCTCAAAGGACCGGATTTTTCCAAAGGACTCACGGAGCATGGTCTTCCAAAGAAGGACAGCAGATGGTGCTGTGAATACCTGAAACTCGAACCGGTCAGCAAATGGCTTCATACCCGTGGACCATGTGTGACGGTGCAGGGAAACCGCTGGTATGAATCATTTGCCCGCTCAGCCCTTCCAGGTGCCGTAGAAAATCCATATAATCCGCAACAACTCAACATCTCCCCTATTCGGGCCTGGAGAGCGCTCGAAGTATTTCTCTATATCTGGTGGAGGGAACTTCCTGTCAACCCCCTCTATGATCAGGGACTTGAACGGGTCGGATGCTGGATGTGTCCTGCAATGCTGGAAGCAGAGACCGAGATTGCACGAAAAAAACTTCCTGATAATTATGCACAATGGGACAGGGAATTAAAAAAATATACAGGGAAGGAAGGCATGACAGAAGATGCGCTGCGTTGTGGGCTATGGAGGTGGGAGAACCTGCCACCGAAGATGTTAGAGCTCATATCTGAGCATAATATTAAAATTAAAGCTAAAAAATAGACTTAATACCTATTCTAATCAATATTTACTATTATTTAAAGAAATAAAGCTCTATTTACCCTGAAAAAAATTGTTCTATGCGAAATATCTATATAGAACCACTAACCATTAATTATGTATACCTTTTACATAACGCCACAAGGCAGGTTGAGATATGACCAAAGAAGAGAACACTGCAAATGGTCCAGGGCAAAAGGAACCCGACACTTCTGTCAAATCCCAGGCCGAACAGAATTCAGGCCGGTATATTGCAGAGGAGGTCCCTTCGCCGGCCGAACTCGAAACACTTCGTACAGAGTATGCGGTGTTACAGGATCGCTACCTCCGGCTCGCCGCGGACTTTGAAAACTATCGCAGGCGTATGACAAAGGAAGTATCCGAACAATCTTCCCGGGCCATTGAAGAATTCGCGGTTGAAATTCTCGATATCGTGGACAATATGGAACGTGCACTGACTATCGAAGACACGCAAAATCTCAAGGAAGGACTCGAGCAGATCTACAAACTTCTGAGCAATGTTCTCAACCGATATGAGATAACCTCCGTTGAATGTGTGGACAAACCCTTTGATCCTGAGACCCAGGAAGCAATAGCCTATGTTCCATCAGAAAAAGATGAAGGAACGGT
>JBFFLM010000074.1:0-6592 GCA_041554835.1 Methanogenium sp. | reverse complement strand
CCTGCACATCACGCTCGGGCGTTCGCTTCACATCTACAACGCGATGAGGAAGCATCACTCCGGCAAACACCGCAACAAGGTCGTCTTCGGCCAGGTGGGATGGATTCTTACTATGTGGGGTATTCTCTTCGCTCTCTGGTCGCTCTTTGCACTGCCGATTATGCCGGACCTGACCGGGTTTCCCGCAATCGTTGCAGGGTTCAATATCTTTGGTATCATTGGCGCCGTTCTGGCGGTCTTAGGTGTCATCGGTATAGGCCAGGAGAACGTACTCGAGCTCATGGAGCTCCCCACCATCATCAGTCACGTGCTCTCCTACGCACGTCTTGCAGCGGTCGGTTTGTCGTCTGTTGCAATTGCGATGGTGACCAACTACATCGCAATCGAGCTTATCATCGACCCGCAGCTGGAGAGCCTGACGGTCGTCGGTATCGTGCTCATTCTTGTGGGAATCGTTGTGTTCCTGATCGGTCACACGCTGAATACCGCTCTTGGTCTTCTGGGTGGCGGATTACACTCAATTCGTTTACACTATGTTGAATTCTTCACCAAATTCTACCAGGGTGGAGGCAAAAAATACAAGCCGTTTGGTAAAAATCGTAAATTTACGGAGGATTAGATTATGGCAGTAGAAGTTATGACAGTTGAAGTTGCAGAGGCAACCGCAAAGGGATTCGCAGCAATTGGTGCCGGCCTTGCCGTCGGTCTTACCGGTATGGGTACCGGTCTTGCACAGTTTGGTATCGGAGGCGCAGCCGTCGGTGCAACCGCAGAGAACAAGGATCTGTTCGGTCTCGCACTGCTGTTTACTGTGATTCCCGAGACAATCGTTATCTTTGGTCTTGTTGTCGCACTCCTGCTCTTATTCTGAGGAACTGACAATGGCACTGGATGCTGTAGTCAGTGAGATCAGGAACAAGGGCATTAAAGAGGCAGAGGCTGTCAAAGCCGAAGGCAAAGCCGAGGCAGGCGTAATCCTTGCCGAGGCACAGGAGAACGTCATCGCCATCAAGACCGCTGCAGAGGATGAGGCAAACCGCCAGGCTGACTATATCGTCAACCAGGAGGTCGCCGCTGCAAACCTTGCGGTCAAGCGTGAGGTCTTAAACGCACAGAAGGCCGTCCTTGACGAGGTCTATGCCGAGGTCGTCGCCGCTATCACGGCGCTTCCCGCAGACTTCCACAAGAAGGCGGTCCGCGAACTGTGCAAGGCCGCTGCAAAGGAGCTTGGCACAGGCGTCCTCTATTGCAACGAGCGTGACGTCCCGGCCGTTGAGGACGCACTCTCGAGCCTCAAGACCCTTTCCGGGTTCTCACTGGCAGGAACAAAGGATATCTCCGGCGGCATCGTCGCCGAGAGCGGTGACGGGACACTGCAGCTCGACCTCAGTTACCCGACATTCATCGCCGAGGTATGGGAAACCAGTCTGAAGGATGCATCAGAGGTCCTTTTCGGGTAGGGAGGAAGGAGTCAGATGATATCGGTGAGTAAAACCGGCCCGGCTCCTTACATCTACGCGAGCACGCGAATGCGTGTGCGCAAATCCAAGCTTCTGGCCCGGGAGGACTACATGAGGCTCCTCAATATGAGCCTTCCCGAGATTACCCGTTTCATCGAGGAGACGGAGTACAAGGCGGAGATCGATGAACTCGCGTCTTCGTTCTCGGGTATTGACCTCATTGAGATTGGCCTCTCGTGGAATCTTGCAAACGAGTACCAGCGGGTACTCAAAATCCTCCCCGGTGTGATGAAAACCTTTGCCCGGAGCTATCTCAGTCACTGGGATATCTTCAATGTCCTCACCATTCTCAGGGGGAAATCCCAGGGTGTGAAGACGGGCAAGATCAAGGAGATCCTCATCCCGGCAGGCACGCTCAATGTGGCCACCCTGGACCGCCTCCTTTCCGAGGACTCCCCCGAGCGGATCGTCGAAAACCTCTCGTCATGGATTCTCCACCCTGTGCTCGAACGCGAGTTTGCGGCGGCACAGGAGTCCGGAAGTTATGCCGAGATGGAAAATGAGCTGTACAAGGCATTTTACCGGTATGTGCTCAAGATGACGGCCGCAGGGATCAAGGGCGGCAAACCCTTCCGTGACTACCTCAGGCTCGAGATCGACCTGACCAACATCAAGACGGTCATCCGCCTCTACCAGGGCGGTGTCCACGAGGACGTGCGTGAACTCATGATCGCAGGAGGCAGCTTCTCGATTGATGAGCTGACACGCCTCGCGGGGTCGGAGAGTATCGATGAGATCATGGAAGGTGTCAGGAAGTATTATCCCTCCGGGCCGGTCGCAGACCTGCTGGAGGAACGTGGCGGCAGTGGTTTTGCCCTCCACGAGATGGAGAATGCCCTGACGCAGGTAATGCTGGAACAGATGGACAGAATCTCGAGACGCTACCCGTTCTCGATATGTTCGACGATGGTGTACCTCAAGCGCAAGCGCTACGAGGTCGCGAATCTGCGGGCACTCGCACGCGGGAAGGAGTCCGGTCTCTCCGGGGAACAGATTCAGGGATACCTGGTGATGTGAGATGGAGATAGCAGTAATCGGAAACAGTGATTTTATCCTCGGGTTCAGGCTTGCGGGGGTCGAAATGACCATCGCAGCGGAGTCCGATGAAAAACTCGCAGCAGCGGTCACCGGGGTCCTGGACAACAGTTCTGTCGGGATACTTGTGTTAAAAGGAAGCGATATGGAACGCCTGCCGGAGCGGATTAGAACGACGCTCGCAGAATCGGTGCAGCCGACGGTCATCACCATCGGCGGCGAAGAGGGCGGCGTCTCGATGCGCGACAAGATCAAAAGAGCAGTGGGTGTTGATCTGTGGAAGTGAAAGGAGAATCTAAAGGAATACTTAAGCGCATCTCCGGTCCGGTTGTTACGGCAGTCGGCCTTGATGCACACATGTATGATGTGGTGCAGGTCGGAGACGAGCAGCTTATGGGTGAGGTCATCAGGATTGAGGGCGACAAAACCATCATCCAGGTGTACGAGAACACCTCCGGTATCAGACCGGGTGAACCCGTATCCAACACCGGCCTCTCCCTTGCTGTCGAACTCGGTCCCGGCCTTCTCACCAGTATCTATGATGGTATCCAGCGTCCGCTCGAGGTGCTCGTCGACAAGATGGGCAACTTCATCGAGCGTGGTGTTACGGCACCGGGACTCTCACACGAAACGAAGTGGGAGTTTGTGCCGCTCGTCAAATCCGGCGATGCGGTGGTACCCGGCGCCATCATAGGTGAGGTACAGGAAACGAATATTGTCACCAAGATCATGGTGCCCCCGAACTTCAAGGGCGGCGTGGTCAGGGAGATCAAATCCGGCGCATTCACCGTCGACGAGGTCGTCTGTACCCTCGACTCCGGTGAAGATGTGAAGATGATGCAGGTCTGGCCGGTCCGTGTCCCGCGGCCCGTGACCGAGAAGAAGAACCCTGACATCCCGCTCGTGACCGGTCAGCGTATCCTTGACGGTCTCTTCCCGGTGGCAAAGGGCGGAACAGCAGCCATTCCCGGTCCGTTCGGGTCCGGTAAGACGGTTACCCAGCAGGCGCTTGCAAAGTGGTCCGATGCACAGATCGTGGTCTACATCGGCTGCGGTGAGCGTGGCAACGAGATGACCGAAGTGCTGACCGAGTTCCCCGAGCTCGAGGACCCGAAGTCCGGCAAGCCGCTCATGGAGCGGACCGTGCTCATCGCAAACACCTCCAACATGCCGGTCGCGGCCCGTGAGGCAAGTGTGTACACCGGCATTACGATTGCCGAGTACTTCCGTGACATGGGATACGACGTCTCCCTGATGGCAGACTCGACGTCCCGGTGGGCAGAGGCAATGCGTGAAATCTCCTCGCGTCTCGAAGAGATGCCCGGTGAAGAGGGATACCCTGCATACCTTGCAGCCCGTCTCTCCGAGTTCTACGAGCGTGCCGGCCGTGTCGATACGCTTGCAGGCGACTCGGGGTCCGTCACCGTTATCGGTGCGGTCTCCCCGCCCGGTGGTGACTTCTCCGAGCCGGTTACGCAGAACACGCTGCGTATCGTCAAGTGCTTCTGGGCACTGGACGCAAAGCTCTCACAGCGCCGCCACTTCCCGGCCATCAACTGGCTCAACTCGTACTCGCTCTACCTGGACACCCTGTCCAAGTGGTATGACGAGAACGTCTCGCCGGAGTGGAACGGGCTTCGTACGTGGGCAATGGAGATCCTCCAGAAGGAAGCCGAACTCCAGGAGATCGTGCAGCTCGTCGGTTCCGATGCACTGCCCGACGAGGAGCAGGTGACCATCGAGGTCGCCCGTATGCTTCGTGAGATCTTCCTCCAGCAGAATGCCTTCGACCCCGTCGACACCTACTGTTCGATGGAGAAGCAGTACGACATCATGCTCGCGATCAAGCTCTATGCTGATCTTGCCTATGCCGCACTCAAGGCAGGCGTCGCCCCGTCAAAGATTGTGACCATCACCGCGAAAAACGATCTCCCGCAGATCAAGTTCACGCAGGACTACAAGGCTGACCTTGAGGGAATCAACAAGGCAATGGAAGCAGAATTTGCGAAACTCAGGGAGGCGCTCTGATGAAAGAATACAGGACAATCAACAAGATTGCAGGCCCTCTCGTCTTCGTCGAGAAGACCGAACCTGTCGGCTACGAGGAACTGGTCAACATCGTCCAGTCCGACGGCACGGTAAAGCGTGGCCAGGTGCTCGACACCTCCGATGAGATCGTGGTCGTCCAGGTCTTCGAGTCCACTGCCGGTATCGGCCGTGACTCGGGTGTCCGCTTCACCGGCGAGACGATCAAGATGCCGGTGTCCAAGGACATGCTCGGCCGTATTCTCTCCGGTGGCGGTAAGCCCAAGGACGGCGGTCCCGAGATCGTCGCCGAGAAGCGCCTGGACATCGGCGGTGCGGCTATCAACCCGTACGCACGCCAGTCCCCCGCGGATTTCATCCAGACCGGTATCTCGACGATCGACGCAACGAACACCCTCGTCCGTGGACAGAAGCTCCCGATCTTCTCGGGTTCCGGTCTGCCCCACAACGAGATCGCTCTCCAGATCGCCCGCCAGGCCAAGGTGCCCGGCTCGACCGAGGAGTTTGCGGTGGTGTTTGCTGCAATGGGTATCACCAAGGAAGAAGAGAACCAGTTCATGGCCGACTTCGAGCGCACGGGTGCACTCGAACACGCCGTGGTGTTCCTGAACCTTGCCGACGACCCGGCCGTCGAGCGTATCATCACCCCGCGTCTTGCCCTTACGACCGCAGAGTACCTGGCATTCGAGCTCGGCTATCACGTGCTGGTTATCCTTACGGATATGACCAACTACTGTGAGGCGCTCCGCCAGATCGGTGCGGCCCGTGAAGAGGTGCCCGGACGTCGTGGATATCCGGGATACATGTACACCGATCTTGCATCGCTCTATGAGCGTGCAGGCCTCATCAAGGGCGAGAAGGGGTCTGTGACCCAGCTCTCCATCCTGACGATGCCCGGTGACGATATCACCCACCCGATCCCCGACCTGTCCGGATATATTACGGAAGGCCAGATCGTGGTCAACCGTGAACTGCACCGCAAGGGAATCTACCCGCCGATCAACGTTCTTCCGTCCCTCTCACGGCTGATGAACGCGGGTATCGGTGAAGGCAAGACCCGTGAGGACCACAAGAAGGTCTCCGATCAGATGTACGCAGGCTATGCGGAAGGAAACGATCTCCGCGGTCTGGTGGCCATCGTCGGTAAGGACGCACTCTCCGAGCGTGACCAGCTCCTGCTCGAGTTCGCCGATCACTTCGAGAACCGCTTCGTCCGGCAGGGCCACGACGAGGACCGGTCCATCGAGGATTCGCTCGATCTCGGCTGGGAACTGCTCGCAACGCTCCCCGAGGAGCTGCTCGTGCGTATCGACCGTGACCTCATCCGCAAGTTCCACCCGAAGTACCGCTCGAAGGAGGCATAGACGCCCATGGCGCTTAAAGATGTGAAGCCGACCCGCTCGGAACTGATCAACCTGAAACGGAAGATCAAGCTCTCCGAGCGCGGCTACAACATTCTGAAGATGAAGCGCGACGGGCTGATCCTTGAGTTCTTCAAGGTGCTCGAGGAGGCAAAGGGCAGCCGGGACGCGATCGGCGACAAGTACGCCCGCGCCCAGGCGATGATCGCCCTTGCCAACACGGTGGAGGGTGCCATCGGCGTCAAAGCGGCCGCCATGTCGGTCCGCGAGAAGCCCGAGCTCACCCTGAAGCAGAAGAACATCATGGGTGTTGTGGTCCCCGAGATCGAGGCGACGAAAGTGAAGAAGGATCTTGCCGAGCGTGGCTATGGCGTGCTCGGCACCTCCGCGGTCATCGATGAGACCGCAAGTGCCTTTGAAGAACTGGTCGACGAGATCATCCGGGCCGCCGAGATTGAGACGACGATGAAGCGGCTCCTCAATGAGATTGAGAGCACGAAGCGCCGTGTCAACGCCCTGGAGTTCAAGGTCATCCCCGAACTCAAGGAGGCCTCCGCCTTCATCAAAATGCGGCTTGACGAAATGGAACGGGACGAACTCGTTCGCCTTAAGAAGATTAAGGCGAAGAGT
>JBFFLM010000073.1:0-6613 GCA_041554835.1 Methanogenium sp. | reverse complement strand
CTCCACGGGGCGGGTGAAACGTGGCCTGGGCACCATCCGTCAGGATGTAAACATCTCCATCCGCGAGGGTGCACGGGTCGAGATAAAGGGTGTCCAGGATCTCGCTCTCATCGATGAGGTGGTGCGACGCGAGGTGACCCGGCAGGTGAACCTCGTTGCCATCAGAGATGAACTGCTGGCATGCAATGCATCGATCGACGAACAGACCCACGATGTGACCGCCCTTTTCAGCGATACGGGGTCTGCCATCCTCAAACGGGCAAAGTATATCGGTGCGGTCTGTCTCCGTGGGTTTGCCGGATGTGTCGGAAGAGAGATCCAGCCCGACCGGCGGCTGGGGAGCGAGATGTCCGATTACGCGAAGAAGTGCGGCGTGGGCGGTCTCTTCCACACGGACGAACTCCCGGCATACGGGGTGACACAGGAGGAGGTTGACACGCTGAAGTCCGCCCTTGCCGCAGGTGAGGAGGACTGCGTCATTCTCGTTGCCGACACCAAAAAGAAGGCGGTCTGTGCGATTGCGCAGGTACAGCGGCGAGCCTCCATGGCACTTGAAGGCGTACCCGAAGAGACCCGCAAGATGCTCGAAGAGGGAAGCACGGCCTACATGCGCCCCCTTCCGGGAGCGGCCCGCATGTACCCTGAGACAGATGTGCTGCCGGTGACGGTATCGGTGGCATACGTTGCGTCTCTTGAGGTGCCGGAGCTTCTCACCGCTAAGGAGGAGCGTTTTGTGCAGGAGATGGGACTTGACCCCGCGCTTGCGCACCAGCTCGCCTACTCCACGCAGGTGGGGCTCTTTGAAGATGTCGTCGGGGCGGGGGTCAGGCCGAACCTTGCAGCACGGACGATTCTTGCCACCCTGCGGGAACTCTCGCGCGACGGGGTCGTGGTGGACGCCATCGGTGATGATGATGTGCTTGCGGTTCTGCTTGAGGTCGAGAATGGTTCGGTTGCAAAGGAAGCCATTCCGGATATTTTCAGGGCGATTGCAGGTGGAATGGGCGTGCGTGCCGCCTTCGAGTCGGTTGCCCCCGGCATCTCGGATGAGGAGCTTCTGGGAATTATCCACGCCATTCTTGCAGAGCGCGTGGATTTCGTGAAGGCGCAGGGCATGCGTGCGGTCGGCCCGGTGATGGGCGTTGTGATGCAGGAAGTCCGTGGACGTGCGGACGGCAAAAAGATCAGTGATCTTCTGAAAAAAGAGATCCAGGCAATGCTGTGAGAGATCACAATCTCTCATGGTTACTTTTATGAAGATGCCTGCCCTAATTAATAAGGAGTTGAAATATGGGCAAAACCGGAACCACAAAATGGACTCAGATCAAGAGTGTATCGGGACAGATCAGGCTGGTCCCTGAGAAGGAGACGAACTACAAAAAGCCAGGCCCCAACCAGCGGTTCAAGACCGGGACGCAGCTGAAAAGAGCACTGCGTGCGGTTCAGGATGACAGCAGGGGCAGAGGTGGCCGCGGTGGCCGTGGCGGACGCGGTCGTGGCCGTGGACCCGAGAATGATCCGCGGTTCCGCAGGCGCATGAGGCGCTCCCCGGCATCAATTAAAGGAAGGAAATAATCTTCCTCTGTAAATACCGGATAATCACCTCCACATTTTTATACGAGACGTACAGTAGGTTTTGTGATGAATCAAAAAGAAGCAGTTACCGTGTATCAGTTGTCAGAACGTTCAAAGTCGGAACTGATAGCTGCATCACAGGTCATAGCCACCCTTATTGATTACAAAGGGGCGGAAAAGGTCGGTGCAAAGCGTGTTGTGGTGAGCTTTCTCGAACTGTTCCGTTCGAATCTCCAGCTTGCAACCAATATTTCAAAGGACGGGAATTTTACTAAGGCCGCCGGGCTTGTGAGTGATGCCATCTCTGCCATTGAAAGTGAGGAATATGAACAGGCATCGGCGAAGATTGCCGAGGCCATCAGTCTTGCCACCACACCTGCACAGGAATCATGGGCATTCCTGAAGGACAATGGATTCCTCTGATTTTCTCTCCTTTTTATCGACCCGTTCATCGGTACGCGACTTTTCGGGTGAACCGTTGACCGAGGAGCAGATAGCTTCCATGATCCGGTGTGCCGGGACCGCACCGTCCGCGGGAAACCGCGAGTCATGGGATGTTGTCATCGTCACGGACGACGGGTTGCGGGAGGATCTCTCCGACGCCGCATTCCAGCAGCACCATGTGATGGATGCCCCCGTCATCCTCGTCGTATGTGCAAATTATGTCCGTTCCATGTCCCAGTACGGGGATCGGGGGATTTTGTACGCTTTAGAGGATGCAACGATTGCCGCGACCTACATGATGCTCGGTGCGCACGCCGGCGGGCTTCAGTCCTGCTGGACCGGTGCGTTTGACGACGAAGGGGTTTCGGAGATTCTCGGGTTGCCGGCCCACATACGGCCTCTTGTGCTCCTGGCGGTGGGGAAAGGCACACTCCCCCCTGTCAGGACAGGCCGTATGCCGATTATCGAACATGTGCATGAAAATATCTGGTAGGAATTGATCTAATAATGAGCGATTATCTCATCACCATGGAAGCAGCATGGGTGATCCGTGATGTCTACACCCTTGACGATGCCATCGGCATCGCCATCAGTGAGGCTGGAAAGCGGCTCAACCCGTCGGCAAAGTTTGTTGAAATCGAATCCGGAATGACAATATGTCCGTTCTGTGAACAGGAACTTTCAAAGGCCCTCATTGTAGGAAACATCGCACTCGTCGGCCTTACCCTTGAGATGAAGGTCTACAAGGCGGAGACCGAAGAGCATGCGGCGCGGATTGCAAAATCTGTCGTGGGCAAGGCACTTCGCGATATTCCCCTCAAGGTCATAGAAATCGAGAAGATATGATCGCTGTTGTTGGCCACACGGCAATCGACCATATTTTTTCTGTTCCTGTTCTCCCTGAACGGCATGGCTCGACATATATTACGGCTCATACGGTCTACTATGGTGGCGGTGCCGCCAATATCGCTGCTGGCATCGCCCGGCTGGGAGGCGAGGCGGAACTCATCTCTGCGGTCGGCGGTGATTTTGCCGGCAGTGAGTACGAGGCGTGGATGGATACGCTGGGTATACGCCGACGCCTCTTTGTTGTCGGGGACGAACGGACGGCCACGTGTTTTCTCTACAACGATGCCGACGGCGATCAGATGACCTTTTTCGAATGGGGTGCCTCCAGCGCCTTTGCAACGGCCGATGCTCCTGCCCTTGATATGGTGCACCTTGCGACCGCTGATCCGTCCTTCAATGTCCGGGTGGCGGAGAAGGGGAGTTTCGTCTCGTTTGATCCAGGACAGGATCTGCTGCGGTACTCGAAGGAGAATCTCGAGTCCATCCTTGGAAATACCGATATTCTCTTTGCCAACCGGCATGAGGTGAAGGGTATGTGCACCACGATGGGCATTACCAAGGAAGTGCTCTTTGCGATGGTCCCCCGTGCCGTCTGCACGATGTCGGGAGACGGGAGTTTTCTGATTGAGGGCGGTGAGCGGCGGTTTATTCCCGTAATTCCCGTCCGGCTGAATGATCCGACCGGGGCCGGCGATGCCTACCGTGCGGGATTTCTGACGGCACTTGCCGGTGGGTATGATGCGCTGACTGCGGCAAAGGTCGGCACCACTGCGGCATCGTTTGTGGTCGAGGTGACCGGGTGCCAGACGAACCTGCCGACCTGGGAGGCGATGGCCAGCAGGTACCGGGACCACTTTGGGGAGCTCCCGCCCGCAGACAAATGACGGGAAATCCCTTTTCCGTTTTCGCTTTTCGTCCAGATTATATAGTCACTCGTCATAAGTACAGAAGAATTGACGCTCCCGCCTGTTGGGAGACGTGACAGGAGTCGCGCCAATGAGCACGCAAGGCAATACCACCCTCGAAGGACTGAGCAAATTCATCTTTGCCGCTCCCGAATGGCCCCGGTCCCTTGCCATCATGATCCTTCTCGGCCTCTTCATTGATTTTTCCGGATATTTCGCCGGGGCGGAATACGTGATGTCCTTCGGGATCCTGGGGTTCGGGATCTTCGGGTACCTGGTCCCTGCACTCCTTGCGTTTGTGCTCACAAAACCGCTGGTGGAAGTATTCGGGCAGAAGATCACCTGGAACCGTTCCGCGCTTCTTGCAATGACCGGCATGGTCTTCCAGATCATCTTCAGTTTTCTGCCGCTCTTCTTTACCGAGCGCGACCTCTATCCCCTCCTCTTTGCCATCGCGGTGAGTCTCGTCTTCTCGATGCGCCTGATAACCCTCCTTGCGATTGCGGACTCCCGGGTAACAAGGATGCTCATCCCCGCTCTCATTCAGAGCATGGTCGCGCTTGCGACGGGATACTTCTATTTCGGCCTGGATCTGGTCCTCTTTGCCCTCATCCTCCACCTGCTCTTTGCCGGAGGAGTGCTCCTCTTTATCTGGATGGTTGAGACGCCGCTCAGGAGAAACTTCGACATCAGTGCGCTGAAGTTTATCAACGCGTTCATTGCACACAATACCGACGGGTCAAAAAAGCTGGAGGAGTATTTCATGGAGATCGGCGAGGACGTCTACGTCCCGCAGGCAAGTATCTTCTTCCGGCGGGCGGAGAAGGACGAGACGATCCTCACCGTCCCGAATATCCACCCCGGTCCCATGGGAGAGATCGGCGGCGGCAATCTCCCCTCGGTGCTTCATTCCGCCCTCGGGCCCGACAGTTTTGTCCTGCACGGGTGCGCCACCCATGACTTCAACCTCGTCTCCGAAAGCGAAGTGCCACGCCTCGCGGAGGTGGTCCGGGCATCCCGGACAAGTGCGGTCTTTACGGGGGCTGCGTCCGTTGCACGGCGGTATGCCGTAGGTTCGGTCCAGGTGCTTGCCCAGCGATATGGGGATACGCTTCTCCTCGTCTCGACGCGCTCCCCTGCAAAGACGGAGGATCTCGACTTCTGCATCGGGCTTGCGATCATGTCCGAGTGCCATTCGTGGTTTCCCAACGTGGCCTTTGTGGACGGGCACAACTGCATGGTCGATGTGACCGAACCGGTCCTTCCTGCATCGCTCGAGGCCCATGAATATTACCGTGTCTGTGCGCAGGCGGCACAGGATATGGCATCGCAGCCCGAATATCCGCTTGAGATCGGGACGTCGCAGGTGGATGTCCCCTTCTCGCGTGAGGAAGGGTTCGGGGACCTCGGCATACAGGTCTTTGCATCGCGAGTGAACGGAAACGTCATGGCCCTCATTCTCTTTGACGGCAACAATGTTCACGAGGGGGCCCGCGAGGAGATCATCGCGGAGATCGGCTCTATTGTGGATGAATGCGAAATTCTGACGACCGACTCCCACGTGGTCAATACGATATCCGGCAAGAACCCCGTCGGCTACCGGGTGCCGGTCAGGGATATTGTCCCGTATGTCAGAAAGGCCGTCCTGATGGCCCTCGACGATCTCGCTCCCGCAGAGGCGGCAGGCGCGACCGGCTGGGTCGAGGGCATCACGGTCTTCGGTTCGCAGCGTATCTCCCAGCTTGCAAGCACGGTCAACGCCATGCTCATATACGTGGCCCCCCTTGGCGTCGCCATCCTGCTCTTCGCGTTCCTGCTCTCGCTCATCGCGTATATTCTGCTCCTGTCGTGATGGGCAAGGGCGGCGATGAAGAGGCGGAATGGCTGGTAGATAGCCGGACGATACCCAACACTTTTTGCCTTTCCTGTCAATGAATAGTATCGCAATGAGCGGACATTTCGAACTGTCTGACGGTTCGTATTTGTAAGGAATTGTGGATCTATTGCGAGAGTAGCCAAGCCTGGCCAAAGGCGCTGGACTTAAGATCCAGTTACGCAGGTATTCGAGGGTTCGAATCCCTTCTCTCGCATTTATGGTTTTTGGGGTATATGGCAATATTTTCGCTACCCTGCATTATGAGAAAAGATAGTCATACAATGCATTCTTTTCCAGAACCGTTGTCTCAATTATCAGAGTCCTAAAAAGTTCTGCAATGTTATAAAGTGAGATACCGTTAAGCCGGATTTATTCGCTGAGAAATTGTACAAAGAAAGAGAAAATTGGTTTTCATTAATCTGTTTTGGCAATGATGCGGGGGCTATCTTACTTTCTCACATCCTCCTGAATCCTTCTCATCCACTCCGGAATTCTTACCTCATCCTCCGGGTAGAACTCCCTGACATGCGGCTTGATATCGAGGACGGGACTCCCGTCGATGGCGTCGAGGCCGGTAACATGGAGGACGTTGCCGTCTGTTTCGATGAGGCGGACGACGGTGGTGAGGATGGGGTTTGGGCGTGCGGGGCTGCAGGTGGAAAAGAGTCCCACCAGGGGATAGTCCGGATTTCCCATCGGGTGGACCTTCTTCAGGGACCGGCCCTCTGCGGGGACGCCGTGGGCCCAGTAGAGAATCTTGATATGCGAGTAGTCGTCGATGCCATCGAGCAGTTCAGTCAGTTCTTCGTTGATGATGACCTCTGATATTTTGTCTTCGCTTTCACGGACCTCCTCGATGGTGGGGGCGAGGTCTCCCTGCATGGTGAGGCCTGCTGCACTTGCAACGAGGAAGGGCTGTTTGGTGGTGTTGCGGATAACGCCGATGGGGTGCAGAATGATGTCG
>JBFFLM010000072.1:0-6617 GCA_041554835.1 Methanogenium sp. | reverse complement strand
CAAGGGAATACCTGCCGCGGTAAAGACCCATGCCGAGCAGGCCAAGGAACGGGACGAGTGCCGCCTGAACGGGGATGTGAATGATACCGCAGTACCAGCTCAGCAGGGTAAAGAGCACCAGCGAGAGGGGGTAGGCCACCCCATACGCAAGCTTTCCGAATCCCTCCTCCAGCCAGGGCCAGAGGGAGATCTGCAGGACCTTCAGGACACAGAGCCAGCCGACAACCGCCAGTACCTGAACACCCGCCGGGATCACTTCCCGACCTCCTCCACATCAAGAGAATGGGAAAAGGCCCGGCGCATCAGGTCCACCGACCAGTCGCCGAAGAGATAGAGGGAGACGATGCCGCCCCCGAGGGTGACGAGATTTTTGACGAGATGATCGATGACCGCGATGAGCGTCGCAACGGCGGGGGCCACCCCGGCAAGGCCCAGGGTGAGGGCGACCGCAAGTTCGTAGGTCCCGATGCCGCCCGGCGTGACCGGCACCGCCTTGACGAGGTTGCCGATGACGATTGCAAGGGCGACGATGACGAAGGGAATCGGGGTCCCGAACATGAGGGCGATCACGTAGCAGATGACGATGTCCGTTATCCAGATGGCAATCGAACTTGCCGAGAGGATGCTGACCGACGCCACCGAGAGTGAGGCATCCCTCACCTGCCCGACGAGGCGAAGACCCATCGCGATGTATTTGTTGTCGGATTCGAACCTCCCGGCAAAGAGGAGGAAGACGACAAATGCGGCGCAGAGAATGATGGCGGCAAATATGATGGTGACAAACCAGTCCGGCACATTGAGGACGAACGGAAGGGTGAGCGCCCCCAAAAGCGCCACCGTGATGATGTCAAAGAACCGTTCGACCACTATCGATGAGAGGCTGGCCGAGTACCCCGCATCCGCCTCGTGGTGCAGGACGAAGATGCGGACGAGATCGCCGAGCCGGGCAGGGACGATCAGGTTTGCCGTCTGCGAGAGGTAGATGCAGGCCGTCGACAGCCAGAGCGTGATGCCTATGGCAAGAGAGGAGAGGATGTAGCGGTACCGCCATCCCCGGAGAAACCATGCACCGATACAGATGAGAACGGCGAGCAGGAGATACGAGTAGACCGCATGGTCCAGCGCGACCAGCAGATCGTCCCACACCCGTGCCAGCATGAAAGCGACGATCGCAACCGCGAGGATGGTCGGCAGCACAATCGCACTAATCTTTCTGAGCATGCAGGTGCCACCTGAGGGCAAATATCGCCGAACCCATCTCGAATACATCCCTGAACCGGACCGTGGTCTTGTCGCTGGTCCGCCACCGGACCGGGAACTCCTTTATCCGGTACCCCTTCTTCTGTGCCCGGACCAGCACCTCGGTATCCCAGAACCAGTGATGCGATTCGATGGCGGGGATGAGGGGGAGCAGGCGGCGCCGGTTGAACGCCTTGAACCCGCACTGGTGATCATACAGGGTGCTCCCGAGCACCGTTCGCACGAGCATATTGTAACCCCTGCTTGCCACCTCACGCTCCTGCGTCCGGACGATGTCGCTCTCCCGCATGAGCCGTGACCCCGTGGCGATGTCGTACCCGTCCCGGATGGCACCGATGAGGTCGGGGAGGTGGGCGATGTCGGTTGCAAGGTCCACATCATAGTAGCAGACGATGTCGGCATCCACGGATCCGAATGCCCGGTTGAGGGCCTCACCGCGCCCGAGGCGTTCGTCCGAATGGAAGAGCCGGACCCGCGGGTCGCGTCCTTCCCATTCCCGCACGAATTCGGGGCTTTTGTCCGTGCTGCCGTCTTCGGCGACGACGAGCACGAACGAATCCGTAATCTTTCCGAGCGCTTCGAGCGATGCAGGAATCGCGGTCTCCAGCGCCTCGCGGTCATTGAAGACCGGCAGGACGGCACATACCTCATACTCACTCATGTCCGTGCCTCCATCACCCGCCGGGCGACCTCATAGCCCGCTGCGACCGACCCCTCCATGCTCCGTTCGGGGTAATTCGTGGGAGAGAACATCCCTGCCATGAACAGCCCGTCCTTTTCGTAGGGCGGAATCAGCGACCGGTAGCCGGTCGTGTACACCGGGCCTGCCGCGGTATCGACCGTCATGAAATGCCAGGCTATCTCGTCCGGACGCACGGAGAACCGCCGGCAGAAATCATCGATCATCGCCTGTTCATGGTTCTCAGGAAGAGTGTCCCGGAAGTAGGAGGCCAGGTAGACGATGTGGGAGCCGTAGCGCTCTTTCGGGATGAAGTTGGTATGCCCGATGACCGCCCCATAGGGCGCCTCGTCTTTCATATTGACCCAGTAGATGCCGCCGGTGACATCACGGGAGATTCCCATCGTCACGCAGGCGGCCCCCTGGTACGGTATCTCCGGCAGTCCGGGACCGCCCAACGCTTCGAGAACAGAGGGCCGGACGGTGGAGATGACGACATCATAGGGAGCACCGTTCACTTCCCACGACCCGTCCTCCATGTGCCGGACGGAATGGGCGGCGATACCGGTGTGCACGGCCCCGCCCTTCTCCCGGATGGTCCGCACCATTGCATCGATCAGGCTGTGATACCCGAACTTCAGGTAGCCGAGCCGCTCTCCCTCCGGACCACGGTCCGAACGGATGGCAATCCTTGATACCATCCACGCCGCCGAGACCTGGTCACGCATCGCACCGAACTTGCTCTTCAGGAGAGGCTCAAAGAACGCCTCGTAGGTGTGCCTCCCGCACGCATCCAGGAGAAAATCCTTTGCCGTCACCTCATCAAGGTCATCTGCATCGAACTTTTTTGCAGACAGTGTCAGCCGTGCAAGACGGAATTTGTCGCCGAGCGTCAGGACGGGATAGCGCAGGATCTCCAGGGGGGTCGTCAGGGGATGGATGGTCCCGTCGACATAATACCCCGTGCTTCCTTTCCTCCATTCCAGACTCTCCCTCAGCCCCAGCTCATCCATGAGACCGAGGAGGAGGCGATCACCGGAGAAGCAGTGGTGATAATAATTCTCAATCCATGCATCACCGACACGGGTCGAGGAGAGCAGTCCACCGGGCACGGAGGAGGCCTCGAGGACATCCACAGAGGCGCTGTCTGCAAGAGCCAACGCCGCTGTAAGACCCGTCAATCCTCCGCCAATGATGCAGATATTCATTCATCTATACTATGCATCCAACCGTCATAAGAAAGTTTTTGAAGTTAAGAAATAAACAATTTAATTACCTGAAGAGGCGATTATCTTCAACCATTGGATGGTGTATATTCATGAGAGTTTTTTTTATCGGGTTTGGCCAGGCCGGCGGCAAAATTGTCGATATGTTCATTGAACAGGACAAGAAACATCCCACGAGATCCTTCCGGGCCATCGCAGTAAACACTGCCCGGACCGACCTCATGGGGCTCGACCAGATCGAGCTCAAAGACCGAATTCTCATCGGACAGACCGTTGTCAAGGGCCACGGAGTCGGCACGGACAACGTCACCGGTGCCAAGATCACCGCTGATGAAATCGACAGCATCATCAACACCATCGACAACCGCGGGACCCACGACATCGATGCATTCGTCATCGTCGCGGGTCTCGGCGGGGGTACCGGTTCCGGAGGATCTCCGGTTCTGGCACGCCACCTGAAGAGGATCTACAGGGAGCCGGTCTATGCCCTGGGCATCCTCCCTGCTCCCGAGGAAGGGCGGCTGTATTCGTATAATGCAGCCCGCAGTCTGTCTACGCTGGTCAACGAAGCGGACAATACCTTCATCTTCGACAACAGTGCGTGGAAGAACGAGGGCGAGAGCGTCCGGGGTGCCTACCAGCGCCTCAATGACGAGATCGTCCGGCGGTTCGGCGTGCTGTTTCGGGCTGGCGAGGTCAGCAAGAGCGGCGTTGGTGAGATGGTCGTCGACTCCAGCGAGATTATCAATACCCTGAGGGGTGGCGGCATATCCTCCGTCGGGTATGCCATCTCCGATACCGTCAGCAAGAGCACCAAACAGCGGCAGGGACGTACGGCAGGCCTCTTAAAAAGTTTCAAGAAGAAGGAGGCAGCAGAGGAGGTCCTGACAGGCGAAGACAAATCCGCCAAGATCATCGGCCTTGTCCGACGGGCGATGCTCGGGCGCCTTACGCTCCAGTGCGACTATTCGACTGCCGAACGTGCGCTGGTGCTCATCGCCGGTCCCCCGAACGAGATGGACCGGAAGGGTGTCGAGAAGTCAAAGTCCTGGGTTGAAGAGAATATCGCCGGCGTCGAGGTGCGTGGTGGTGACTATCCGACAGACAGTTCAAAGGTTGCGGCAGTGGTGGTGCTTGCAACCATCGGAGACGCACCCCGAATCAGGGAACTCCTTGCAATTGCAAAGGAGACCAAAGAGGATGTTATCAAATCAAAAGAGCGCCGGGCAACCATGTTTGATGACGAAGAGGTTGACCCGCTCTTTGAGTGATTAAATAAATGCAGAGGTGAGGCATGAAACGTGGAATTATAGCGATATTCTGTATCCTGCTGGCATTGTGCCTGGTTACGCCGGCAATGGCAGCAAGTTACTCAGTAGAGTCCAGTGACATCGACCCGACCGGTCCGGCATCTCCCGGCGACCGTATCATTACCAATATCGAGATCCTCCTGACCGGTTCCGGGGACGAGACCTTCAACACGGGAAATGAACTTGAGATCTACACGGATCTCTCCGACCCCGAGTATGAATACACCGTCTCGATCAATGACGTTGAGCAGACCCGTACCGTCTCGACCCGCTACATCCGGCTATCCGGCTGGGAACTCTCCTATCCCGACAACTATGAGGTGGAGATCTTCATCACCCTCGAAGGCGAGGCACCCTCCGTCTCCGGCACCGGCGAGATTGAAGTCATCCGCATCCGCGAACAGGACAGCAACGGCAACATCGTCTCCGCCGGGGAATTCGTCATCGAAAAGACCATCCTGAACCCCGAGGATATCGACAAGGTGCTTGACGTCCGTGAGGACGAACTCGCCGAGCTCCGGACCACGATCGACACCATCGCCGCGGAAGGCGTGAATGTCGCTGCTGCAGAGAGCAAGTACCAGGAAGCAAAGACGGCAATCACGAATGCCAAGACCAGCAGCTACACCCAGGCAAACGAGTACCTTGCCGAGGCGGGCACGCTTATCGAAGAGGCGGATGACCTTGCGCAGGAAGCCCGTGCAAACCAGCTCATTGCAAATGCACAGGGGACCATCGATACGACGAACACCCACATCACCTACTTCGTCGAGAACCGCACGATGGGCGATGATTCACGGGTCACCGCTATTGAAAAGAAGCTCGCCATTGCTGAAACCCAGCTCTCCCAGGCCAAGGACTTCAGGGACAAGGGCGACTACTACCAGGCACGCCTGAATGCCAATGAGGCAGAGATGACCGCCGATGAGGCCCTTTCCTCTGCCGTAGCACTCCGCGAGGAGATCGGCGAAGGAGGGTTCCTCCCCGACATGAGCGGCCTGGGAACCTATGTCCTGATCATCGTCGCTGTGGTGATCATCGGCATCGTCGGCTATGCGGTGTATAAACGCTATACCAAGTGGGACGAACTGGGCTAAAACCGGTTTCTCCCCTCAACCAATCGGTCTTTTTTTTACTCTTCGACGTGTTGTCGGGGTTTTTTCCTCTTCAGAATTACATTAATCATTCCCCCGCATAGTAGTACCAATGGGACCTTTTCGGGAAATGCGGAGAAGAAACCAGTTACTGCCAAAGGGAGCAACGGAGGAAATGTTACATCGCGGACAGTCCGGGGTGCTGGCCGTCAGCGGAGATGATGAGTATCCCTATGCGGTTCCCCTGAGCTATGTGTATGATGCCGGCACCATCTATATTCACTGCGCCACAACCGGCCACAAACTGGACGGCATCAACAGAAACAGCAGGGTATCCTTCTGTGTCATTGACAAAGACGACATCATACCGGAGAAATTCACAACGTCGTTTCGAAGTGCCATCGTGTTTGGAAGGGCCCGCATCCTCACCGATGATGCGGCGAAACGAAAGGCACTCGACCTCCTTGTACGCAAATACTCTGCCGGATTCGAGGAAGAGGGCGACGCAGAGATACGGAAAACATGGAAGGCCGTCTGCGTGGTTGAAATCGCCGTTGAGCATATGACGGGAAAAGAAGCCATGGAACTCGTGCAACAGTAACCGGGGCAACCCCTTTTTCATCCGTCCGGGAGTCACCGGGCATTCGGGAAAAAAGATTCAGGTGGACCCGGAGGCCGTCTCCGGCAGGACAAAGACATTCCACCTGACGCTGCCGACGGCACCATCCCGTTTGAAATAATACTCTGCAAGGCGGTCGTCGTTGTCATAAATGGAGAACCAGTACGAGTGATCCAGCATCACATGCTCATATCCCTCCACCTCCCCGAATCCTGCCGGGTAGTCACTGATGACGACGCCATACTCGCCGTCCGCAAAGTAGTCCGGGTCGGTGACCGACGACAGATAGGAGATCTTCTCCGCCCCTTCCCCGCGGTAGTACCAGGGCATGGGCCAGGAATGATCCCCCGTGATCGCCGCTTTTTTCTCCGACGCGTCTATCCATGCCATCACCGTCCGCAGGTCTTCCGAGTTCTGCACCTGGACGAT
>JBFFLM010000071.1:0-6677 GCA_041554835.1 Methanogenium sp. | reverse complement strand
TCGGGTTCGAGATGGTGTTTGCAATCAGCTTCTCGAGACCAAGGTTTTCAGTCTTACAGGAACCGCAGATTGCGGCGCCTGCATCACAGATTCCCTGTTCATCCAGGTGAGATCCGAAGGTACAGACTGCAACGCAGCTGTTAGCGCTTCCGGAATGGTAATCGCCCTGAATGATCGGCCATCCTGAGGCCGGTGATTTTTTGTCTGCCATCTTTCACCACCTCATATGAATCCGAACGCGATTACTCCCGCGACAAAGAGACCTACTGCAAGACCATACCACATCGCCGTGACGGCTCCTGCATAGAGGAGTGACTTCTCACGGTTGGGGAATGATGCCTTGAAGTTGCCTTCACCTGCAAGCATGTTCACAATGTCATCTGCGATTTTGTCAAGCTCGTCAACCCGCTCGATGACCGGACCAAGAGATGCTCCGGCAGTGGTCACAAGACCGATAACGGGGTCAGCGACAAGTCCGAACTCAGGAAGTACTTCTACATATCCCATTCTTAGTCACCTCCAACCTCGCGGATGGGCTTGGAATCAAGCCATGCAAATGCATCGCGCTTCGAGAGCTTGATGTACTCGCTGTAGGACCATCCCCAGAGAATGACGGAAATCGCAAAGGAAATCACGACAGCAAAGAGGCTCAGGAATGCAATGGACATGATTGCAACTACAAGCATGGAAAGGAACCCACACTCGAGTGCGCACATCTGGGTTCTGTCCCAGGATTCGTTCGGGCCAAGGCAGGCGTTGAACGGGTGCTGGATAGCGATTGCACCAAGCATGAAGATCGTTGCAAGCACACAACCGCCGATGACGGATGCTGCGTAGCTGGTGACTTCCATGCCGAGGAACGAAACGGACCCTGCAATAAGGTCAGTGAAGATAAACGAACCGGAGACCATTGCGGTGAATCCGAGCATCGTCAGTGAACCGACGATGGTCAGCTCTGCAATCATGCGGGTCATGACCGGGATGTTCATGTTCAGAACCTTGTCTGATATGAACCCGAGAATGGCTCCGATAATTGCTGCAATGATAATACAGCCGATTGGGACCAGAAGCGGGGAAATACCCGCAAGTTTCGATGCAAAGAGGAACGCGATAACACCGGACCCGAGCGAGATCATACCCGCTGACGGGACACCGGTACCGAGACCATAGCTGCACAGCGTCTTGATAGAGTCAGTACCCCACCACAGTGCGATGACTGCTGCAAGTCCGCCGAAGAAGGCAAAGACCTGAGTTGACATCAGGCTGTTGAGGTAGACAATGTACAGACATACCAATGCTCCGACTACGCCGATGCCCAGCATTGTGTCATGGGGCATGCCGCCTTCGGATGCTTCAATTTTTACCGACATCTTGTCTCACCTCAGATAACCACCAGAAGAATTGCAAACAGACCGCAGACTGCGGATGCTGCACTTGATCCGATAACTGCACGGGGCCAGCGCTTGAACTTCGGGTCGTGCGGACCTTCGATAGTACCGGTAATGTTGTACGCGGTCAGAACGGCCGCAACGAGGAACATACCGACAGCAAAGATACCGGCAAGAGAGACAGCAAGCGTCGCCATTCCTTCGGTTGCACCGAGGAACGAGGGAAGTGCCTCTTCATAGACCTGGAGAAGTTCGTAATAGATCAGCGTACCGCCCATACCACCGAAGAGACCACCGAGCACACCCCCAACGTAGGAGATGAACGGGAGGCCGTGGCCTTCAGTACCCTGTGACTTGTACGCAGGGAAGGTGTCGCCCGTAATCGGGTCCTTGTCAATCTTACCGGATGCTGCGGGAATACCCATCGCGTAGACGTAGACAACGTTCACCATCAGACAGGTGATTGCCATCAGAAGTCCACCGCCGATTGCACCTGCGGCAAGAGAGATTGCGATCCCGAATTCAGCTGCCCATGCGCCTCCGAAGAGACCTGCAAGGCCACCACCGGCTGCAAGCATAGCCACACCGGTTGCAATACCGGGTGCCTGTCCCATAGCTGCGGGAGCACCACCGACCGGCACGAAGTGCACACCGAATGAGATGAGCACGCCACCGATGATGACACCAATGAGCGGAACAAGTGCTGCAGGGTAGACGACAAAGACGACTGCGACTGCGACGAGGACAATGACAAGTGCAATAAGCGAAGCTGTCGGGTTAATGCCTTCTCCTCCGGCTGCTCCACCACCAAGTGCGCTCATGCTGCTGCCTCCTCTTCAGGTGCTGCCTCTTCCGTGGTGTACGGACCATAGGTCTTGCGTGCCCAGGTCTCTACATAGCGGTCGATTACCATGAAGACAATAATTACTACAACACCGGCGATAACCGCACCCCATCCAGCCGCAAACGGCTCGAAGAGGATCGTACGCCAGAGTTCAAAGAATACAATAAGACCGAAACAGATACCCGATGCAGGACCTGCGCCCTTAGAGGTAAACCATCCATTATCGATGGAACTCCTCTGACCGGCCTCAGCATACCGGACAATGTCTCCGGATGCAGAGATAGGCAGACCCACGCCGAACTTATAATTCTGATACTGGCGCTCCTTTCCGTAGAACGGATTACCGGTTGCAGAACCTGCCGCACCAAGCGCAATACCCCAGACAATACCCATCAGGGGAAGCGGGAACGGGTGTCCAAGTGCTTCAATCATAAGGAAACACATTGTTACGGTCGCAAAGATGGCCACAAATGCATGTGCCATAGTCACGGATGTCACCGATTTTAAGATATCGATGTACACCGGCTGCTCAAACTTTGCAAGACTTGCCGTACGGCCGAGATATGCAGTTGTGGCGTACACGCCCTGCACGAAAACTGCAACCGCCGAACCAATGACGAGAGCAAGAATTGCATTAAACTGAATCGCCATCAGCGCCCATGCGACGCCAGCAGCCAATGCCACCCAGAGACCATACGCGGGGGGTTCACCGGACACCGCTTTGTTGAATATGCGGTGAACGTAACCCATCTGCGGAGCAAGCTGAACCTGTGAGTTCGGATCACCCTGTGATCCAATATCAGATTCAGTATCCTCCGCCGCGCCGGCCACGGTGGCAAGAGCGCCAGCTAAAGCGCTAATACCGATGCCAAACAGTATTTCTTCCATTCAGGCATCCTCCTGTGTGCCAACATGCACCAGAGTAACACGTTACACAAACCCTTTTTGGTTCAAAATAAGGTTGATAGGTATTTTATTAAAGGTTTCGAAAAATCAATTTAGCTTATTTTGGAAAATAGCGGCAAATTCGGTGGTATTTCAGATCAATACCCCTCTTATGTCACAATAGATTGAATTAAATAAAAAAAAATTGGGTAGTTCCGGTTCCGCGATCAGCGTGCCGGAATGATGAGCGAGCGCTCGCCGGCAGGCTTGAACTCACGGATTGCACCCTTTGCAAACTCGCGGCGCGGTTCTGCAAAGTCGAAGCTGAGTGACGGGTCTGCGAAGCAGATCTTGACGAGTGGGTCGAAGCAGAATGCGTCGCCACGTCCGTAGTGTGCACCACCGACGATAGCTGCGTATTCTCCCTGGTGTCCCACATTCATGGCGTAGTTCGGGTAGTTGGGTCCACGAAGTTCGCCCATCAGACCGCGGTCGGGCTCCATCGACAGGGAGTTTGCGGAACCACACTGGTCCTGCAGGTCGTAGCCGAAGAAACCGAGACGTGACCAGCCTTCCTTGTGCATGAGCATGGAAAGGTACCATCCGTTCAGACCGGCGTTCGAGTTGCCGGTACCGATGGAACAGGTCAGACCACAGGCTGCTGCAAGCACACCGGCACGCTGGGATCCACCGAAGTGGTCTTCCATTGCAGTGGGGTACTGTTCGTACTGCTCCATACCGTTGAGGTTGACCTCGGTTGCAAGGTCGTTGACAACTTCCTGGGTCGGTGCAATTACTGCTGCGGGGTCCGGGTTCTTGAAGTCGAAGCCGTACTTGTCCTTCAGGTAGTCCATACCGTAGTAGGTGTACTCATCGAGGATGTTGTCGGTGTATGCAGCGGTTGCATACTGGGTAAATCCGACACCACCGGACATGTAGGAACCGAGCCAGATCTGGTCGAAGAGCATGGTACCTGCACCGACAACCTCAAGGGATGCACGGGCGGGGTCCTTCGGGTACTTGCGGTTTGCCTGGACAATATCGGAGAAGACACCGAACTTGATACCACCGGGCTCGTTCGGGCCACGGGCACGGCGAGCGGGCAGGATGGATGCCATCTGCGAGACACCGGCGTGCTTTGCGGCGTAGGAGAGGTCAGCGACTGCTGCTTCACCGGCGCACATCCTGTATGCTGCGATGAAGGACATACCGATCTGCATTGCAGACCACCTGGAGGTGGTTCCACCATCACACGTGCGTGATACGATGGTCGGGATGTGGATTGCCTGGTAGATGGACTTGCCGACTTCCTTCTTGAGGACCTCAGCCTGTTCTGACGGGAAGAGTTTCTCGATGTTGATCAGGAACTGGGGCTCGATGTCGTCTGCCATGGCGTCGTCGCCGGTGAAGACCTTCACGTAACAGTCATCGACGAGGCCGGGGTGGGTCTCGACCATGTGTTCCTGAACCACTGCTGCTCCGGGCATTGCGTGGTTGAGGATGTGGAGGTACTCGTTGATGGTCTCGGGGGTGACTTCCTTGCCGAGACGCTTCTGGAGCGTTGCGTGTGCAAGGTCCATGCCGACAACCACGGTTCTGCGAATGTCATCCCAGAACTGCTGCATTGCTGCGTTGTTGACGAAGTGGAGGTCGTCACCCTCTACGAAGACACCTGTCTGGGAGACTTCGTAGGTCATGAGCTGCCTCTGACCCATGGGCAGTCCGCCAAGGTGGCAGTTCTCGGGGTCGTACATGGAGATTCCACGCTCCATCTCGATGCCCTTTGCTGCCTTCATGAATTCGCGCTTACGCGGGGACTGCTTGAGGCCGCCAAAGTTGTAGAAAGTGGTCTTTACTGCCTCGGGGTCTTCGCCCTCGAACTTCTCCTTCAGTGCTTTGAGGAAGAGGTTCTGTGATCTCTCAATCTTTCCCATTTAAATCACTCCTCTTTCGGCATGAAGCCGTATTTTGTCCTGAGCGTGTGGACACGCACAATGTACTCGACGTACTCCTCGTCATCGCGGTATGATTCACCAACGAGAGAGTGGAAGATCGTGGATTTTGCCTTGGTCCATGCATCGTCCTGGGGCTTGCCGACAAGGACTTCACGGTCGAGGGGTTCACCGATCTGGTCTTTCACGTAGCGAACGACACCGTCTTCTCCGAGGATACACCTCTGGAGCATGTCGAACATCAGGCCGTCTTCTGCAAGACGGAGTGAGTGACCGTGCACTGTTGCACCACGAATGGAGGTCAGTGCGGGGTCGAACATCTCGGTCTCGATGAGCCACTTGGAGTATGCCTCGAGGTCACGCTCACGGCACTCGACGATCTGACGACCGGAGAGTGTACCGGGGTCGATACCACGGAAGCGGTAGCACTCGGTGTAGGTACGCTGGTAGGGCTGTGACGGGCCGTTGAACATCGAGTCGACGAACTGGACGTAACGGACACGGTCTCCTGCCTTTGCACCCTCGGTTGCCTCAACAATCTTCCTGATCGGACAGTCGGGTTCCTGCTGCTCTGCGAGCGGCGGGTGTGCGGTCGGATATGCGGAACCAGGTGCGCGGTGTCCGAGGACAAGCACGACATCTTCATCAGTGACTTCACGAACTTTCTCAAGTTCGACGGCGGGGTTCATCTGGCGGCGCCTGTTCTCGGCGACGGTAGAGGTACCCGGACCATACTGCGGTTTGTATGCCATATATTTCACCTCAATTAGATTTTTTCATCTCTTTCATTACAGCCTGAATGACTTCAGAGAGTTTCTCCCGTGGAGGGGTCTGACCACGTGTGACACCGCCGACGATGGCTACAACCGTACCTTTGGTGCGGATAGCGCCCTCGGGGGGCATCACATACGCTGTTTTTACACCGACCTTTGCGAGGTCCTCGTAATCGATCGGTGCCTGTGAGACAACCACTGCCTTCACATTTGCCTGCGCCAGAATGAACCTGACCTTCTCGACGACATGGGAACGCACATTCCCGTGATGGAGAATTGCAACTTTATGCTGTTCAATCTGGGACACTTCCTTTGCCGAGAGGCCGAAATACGCTCCCAGCACGGAGCCGGCAATCTTCGGAGCATCGGCGGGTACGCCGCTTCCGGCATTGAGCACAAGTGTGCTCACCGAAAATTCCACTCCTTCCCTGCGAAGGGCAGAGGTAATGTCACACACCGGTTTGGTAACGTGTCTGCGCCCGGGTGACATGCCGACGACGATCACATCCGGATGGCGGCACTCTGAAATAGTGCCACGCTGGGCAAGGCCACCGCCTTTCCCCATCCCCATGGATTCGCGACAGTCAACAACCTGGGTTACACGTCCAATCGGCATGCGTTATCTTCCCTGTATGATGATCGGACCTTCTTTCTTCCGTGGGTCCGTGAGCCCAATCACTGCGGGGTCCGCATGCGGACCATACTTCGCGTAATCTGTGGTAGTCGCCTGAGTTTTCATGAATTTCCTCCCGCTCTGAAGCTGATACGGGAATTTTTTCTCTTCAAAAAAGGCGTCACAAAGGGCTCGGATTTCCTCAATTACACTATCGTCCTC
>JBFFLM010000070.1:0-6678 GCA_041554835.1 Methanogenium sp. | reverse complement strand
GGCCAGAACCTTGTTGGCTACCGCCACTACCCCGACGATGTAGTTGAAAAATTTGTTGAGGCCGCCGGCAGAAATGGCGTTGGCGTATTCCGCGTCTTCGACGCACTCAACGATCTCAGAAATATGCAGAAATCCATGGAGACCGTCAGGGACATCGGTGCACATCTGCAGGGCACAATATGCTATACCACAAGCCCGGTGCACTCCACCGAGGGATTCATCGAGATGGCGCGGGAACTCTATGCAATGGAGTGCGATTCCATCTGCATCAAGGATATGGCAGGCCTAATCATGCCGGAAGCAACAAGGGACCTGATCACCGGAATCAAAGAGGAAATAGACATTCCGGTTGATTTGCACTCCCATTCCACTTCAGGCATCTCCCCTATGAGCTACCAGACGGCGATCGAGGCGGGAGTTGATATCCTCGATACTGCAATGTCCCCATTTGCAATGGGCACTTCACAGCCCCCGACGGAAAGCATTGTCGCAAGCCTTGCCGGGACGTCCCGGGATACCGGCATCGACCTTATGAAACTCAGAAAGGTCAGGAATATCTGCCTGAGAATCAGGACAAAATACGAAACACTGGTCAACCCCATCTCCGAGCGTGTGGACAGCGATGTCCTCATCTACCAGCTTCCGGGAGGAATGATCTCCAATCTGGTTTCCCAGCTCAAGGAACAGGATGCACTGAACCGTCTCGAAGAGGTGCACCAGGAGATTCCCCGAGTGCGCGAGGATCTCGGATACCCGCCGCTGGTCACTCCAACCTCGCAGATTGTCGGCACCCAGGCAGTCCTCAACGTCCTGATGGACGGTGAACGCTATTCCAATGTCACGAAGGAAGTCCGCGACTATGTCCACGGGATGTACGGCAAACCCCCGGCACCCATCCCGGATGATATCCGTAAACTGATCATCGATGGCGAGGAGCCTTTTACAGGAAGGCCTGCGGATCTTCTGGAACCTGCCTATGAAAAGATGAAGAAGGAAGCGGAAAAAGAGGGACTTGTTCATAAGGAAGAGGACGTCCTGACCTACATCCTCTATCCGGCAATCGCTCCTTCATTCCTCCGCGGCGAACGCAAACCAGAAATCATCCCCAAAAAGGGCGACACTTCAGCACCGACGACCGGCGGCATGCCCGCAACAATGGAGGTCGAGGTGGATGGCGAAATATTTGCCGTCAGAATCCTTTCGGTTGACGGAGGGGCCATTGAGCAGACCGGGGCCATGGGAGCAAAACAGATCCCGCGCACTGCAATCGAAGGCGGCGTAAAGAGTAACATACAGGGCATGGTTCTCAAAATTGAAACCAGTATCGGCGCCCAGGTAGCGGCGGGAGATACGCTCATCGTCCTCGAAGCAATGAAGATGGAAAACCCCATCAAGGCTTCAGCCGCCGGAAAGGTCACCGACATTTTCGTTGACGTGGGAGATTCTGTCCAGAACGGCGATGTGCTTCTGGTGATTGAATGACCAATTTCGAAAAGGTACTCATAGCCAACCGCGGCGAAATTGCCATCCGCGTTATGCGGGCATGCAGGGAGATGAATATCGGGACTGTTGCGATCTTTTCGGAACCGGATAAAAACTCGCTGCATGCAAAGTACGCTGATGAGGCTTTTCTGGTCGGAGAGGCGCACCCGTCAAAAAGCTACCTGAATATGCACCGCATCATCGATATCGCCCATATGTGCGGTGCCGAAGCCATTCACCCCGGGTACGGGTTTCTTGCGGAGAATGCAACTTTTGCAAAGCTTTGCGAGGATGAGGGGATTACGTTCATCGGCCCGTCATGGAAGACCATTGAGACAATGGGATCCAAGCTTGCTTCCAAGCACATGATGGAGAGCGCCGGCGTCCCGGTCCTCCCGTATACCCCGAACGGGGTCACCTCCCTGGACGAGGCCAAGGCGATCGCAGAAGAGATCGGCTACCCGGTCATCGTCAAGGCCTCTGCGGGAGGCGGCGGCATCGGCATGCAGATTGTCGAAACCGAAGCCGATCTCCAGGAGGCAATTGAGAAGGGGATGCGAATCGCAGAATCCGCATTCGGTGATTCAACGGTCTTTATCGAGAAGTATCTGGTCAAACCACGGCATATCGAGTTTCAGATTCTTGCCGATCAACAGGGCAACAGGATTCATCTGTATGATCGTGAGTGTTCCATTCAGCGGAGGCACCAGAAACTTGTCGAGGAGGCCCCCTGTCCCATCATGACTGAGGAGCTCCGTGAACGGATGGCAGCGTCGGCGCTGAAGGTCGCGGAAGTATCCGGGTACTACAACGCCGGAACGGTCGAGTTCCTCTATGCAGACGGGGACTATTATTTCATGGAGATGAATACCCGCCTGCAGGTGGAACATACGGTTACCGAGATGGTAACCGGCATCGACCTGGTCCGCCAGCAGCTGGCGATTGCTGTCGGTAAAAAAATCCCGTTCGCCCAGGAGGATATCCGCCTCAACGGTCATGCCATCGAGTGCCGGATAAACGCGGAAGACCCCCTGAACAACTTCCAGGCCGACCCGGGCAAGATTGTCAGGTACCGCTCCCCGGGCGGACCGGGCATCCGTGTTGATTCAGGCATCCACATGGGATATACGATTCCCCCCATGTACGACTCGATGATCTCAAAACTCTGCGGGTGGGGAATCGACCGCAGGGAATCCATCGAACGGATGCGGCGTGCAATCTTTGAATACGTGATCATCGGCGTGCGGACGACCCTTCCCCTGCATCACGCCATCATGAACAACCGTCACTTCATCGAAGGGAACACGCATACCCATTTCCTGCAGGAGGAGCATGTCAAGGCAAACCTTGCACGCTATCTGCATGAGGAAGAGGCCCGTATGCAGACGCTCGCACATTCCCTGCGCCACGGCAAGGAGGCTGCAGCAATCGCAACGGCAGTCAATGTCTATATCGCCGCGCAGAAGCAGCAGCAGAATGAAAACCAGTAATAAATTCTCATCTTTTTTTAGGGGGAATACGATGCATCATCCCCTGAATTGGTGTTGACCAGAGCGCCACTGTCGACCATCCGCAATGGCATATGCCCCTACAAATTCATGCCACCGTTTTCGTGCATGGACGCGTCCGGATTTCCATATGAGAAGCTTTAATAACGAATCCAGCGTTCTTATTATGCACTTGTGTGCGATGCACACGAGGTCTGCAGCATGCTGCAGAAGCACGTACATACATACCACTTGTATGCTGTCGTGGCCTAGTTGGTTAGGGCGCCAGACTCATAGGGTTTGAGCACATTTCGGGGCGCTTTAGTCTGGGATATCTGGAGGCCGTGGGTTCGGATCCCACCGACAGCACTTTTCGTGGTTGCATTTTTAGGGTGTTCACATTGATGAGATCCATCCATCAACACGCATCATCTCAGATCAGATGGCCTTTTCAAGAAGCATCGCCGACATTTCTTCCCCCTATCATCCCCGTTTGCTCACAAAAATTACCAGAAAGATTACAACCACGATGAGAAGACCGCTTAGCATATACATAGTTCCCCATGAAAAGAGCTGATCGGTTACAATCGTTCCGTAATCAAACTCAGCCAGAAATGCCGACCCAAAAATAAACAGCAATCCTGCCAGAACTACTGCACCAAGTGCAATAACTATTCTCTCCCCGCCCATATGCCATCACATAGGGTACTCGCATGTATCTTCCTATAATCCTTTCCGCCCCGACCGTCCCCCGGTGCAACGATACCGGGCGACCGGTGCAATGATGCACCGCAAGCAGGGTTATTATCTTTTCCAATTGTATGCAATAGTATATCTACCTCCAAGATATTCCCGGAAAATGACCCGCAATCCGGCATTTGCCTCTCTCAAAAGTCTTTTCAAACCAGAATACAAACACAGGATGTCTGATATATGAATCTTGAATATGAGACCCCCAGCCGGGAAAATTTCGAGGCGGTTCTTAACTACCGGACCATCCTGGACGGCACCTCGTTTCTCAGGGGGTACGAGCAGGAGATTGAGGAGACAGGAAGCTGCCCCCCCATAGATACCTTCCTTCGCCTCCTCTACACCAATAACTGGCTCATCAACACCCGGTGGCAGGGGTGGGCGGATGAGGCAACCGCATATTTCGAGCAGCCGTCACTGCTTACACTGGCAGACACCCAGTCACTCCGACGCATCCTCACCGTGCATGTCCGCATCGACCGGATGATGCCCGGCGAAATTGCCGACCTCATCCACCGTGGATATATGCTCGCAATTCTGAACCGTATCTCAGAGATCCACGAAACAGAACAATAATTGACCTCATCGGGTCACTCCCTTCACTACCAGCCCTTCTCACCCTTCAAATCCGATGCCTCGTGAAAGACCGGCCATCCGTGCCTCCCCGACCGCCTCATCATATTCTTCTTTTGTTATGCCCCTGCAGAGTTTTGGGTCATCATCCTGTGCGCATGCCTTCCATTCGGGCCGGTACTGGCCCATAATATTGACATATGTATCCGGGGAGACCTCAGCTGCAATAAACTGAAAAATCTCCCTACTCCCTGCAAGCCCTCCGGGAAGCACCAGATGCCGGACAATCAGCCCCCGTTCGGCAGTACCTCCCGGATCTGTTACAAGGTCGCCGACCTGACGGTGCATCTCTCGTATCACCGCCTTCATGGAACGGGGGTAGTCGGGGGTTCCGGTCAGTCTTCGGGCAGTCGCCTCATCCCCGAACTTCGCATCCGGCATGTAGATGTCCACTACCCCTTCCAAAAGGCGGAGCGTTGCAACACAGTCATACCCGCCGGTGTTATAGACAACCGGAATAGTAAGGCCATCGGCCGCAGCAGACGCCAGAGCCTTCAGTATCTGCGGAACGTAGTGGGTAGGGGAGACAAGGTTTAGATTGTTGCATCCTGCATCCTGAAGCCGGAGAAATATCCCCGCAAGATCCTCCGCATCGACGGGGGCCCCCTCACCCACCTGGCTGGTACGGTAGTTCTGGCAGAATATACAGCGCATCGTGCAGTGCGAGAAAAAGACCGTCCCGGAACCATTTCTGCCCACAAGAGGGGGTTCTTCACCAAAATGAGGCCCATACCCAGATATTTCCGCTAACGCCCCCGCCCTGCAGAACCCGTACTCCCCCGCAAGACGGTTGACCCTGCATTCACGGGGACAGAGACGGCAGGCAGTAAGAATACCGTATGCCGATTCGGCACGCTCCTGCAACACCCCACTTCTCCCCAGGCTGACGTAGGATGCCTCCGCATGCATGGAAATATGAATGGAGGTCTGCAGATATGAGTGTTGCGCGGGGGGGCGTGCCACCTCGGAGGTGCCCGGCACCGTATCTCTCTTACCACCAACGGTGATCCGCTTCAACAGGACGAATCATACCGGGATCATCATCGGCGGAGGAATTCACCCGTTCATCGACACGGTGGCACCCCATCTCTTCGGCAGGATAGGTTTTCAATGCCGTGAGATACCCCTTCTCGCCCCTCAGCCAGGTTTCTTCCAGCGGACGGGCCAGGATGACCGGCATCCTTCCGTGGATCTTTTTGATGAGGGGGTTTGCATCACAGGTGACCATAACACAGGTCAGAATTTTCCCGTTCGACCCCGGTGGTGTCCACCAGTCATACAGACCTGCACACCCGAATAGGGGTACACCCCGCACATGCAGATAATATGGAAGGGTCCTGCCGCGCTCGCGCTTCCACTCGTAAAATCCAGTCGCGGGAAAAATACACCGCGAACCAGCAATAAGCCCCTTGAATGCCGGTTTTTCAGACAGCGTCTCCGCACGGGCGTTGAAGAGCCATTCTCCGGATTTCGCATTCTGCTTCCACGACGGCACGAGACCCCATCTGGCCATGGCACAGCAGGTCTTTCCATTCTCGCTAAAGATTATCGGAACCTCCTTCGGGGGAGCGATATTGAAGCGGGGAACAATGCCTGGTATGGGGCCGCCAACAGAAAAGCGTGCCGCAACCTCCTCCTGCCTGTCCAGGGCATACCGCATGCACATGGTATACCACTGGACGCCCTGCATCATCAAATATCCTGCGCCCCGTTGTCGGGTCGGTGACCTTCAAGTACCTTGCAGATGAACCATTACCTCAAGTGAAGAACCCATGACCGCATCATCCAGAATCGAATACACCAATGACGGCCTCCTCATCACCTTCGAAAACGGACGGGCATATGATGTTCATCCCGGCAGGGACGGGGATGTCGTCTGCACCCTTGTTGCGGGCACCATCGACTTCCACCCCTTTGCAAAGGCAGTTACCACTCTTGTGGACCAGGATATTCACGATGAGATCGAACGATGCGCCGATCTCTATTACCAGAAAAGAAAGTAATTGGGTTATTGGCCGTACTGGTTGATGAGACGGATGAGATCGGCAAACCCGTCCATCTCCATCTGCAGCACCTGACTCCGCGTCATTCCCATGGACGTCTCGGCATCGGCGGTGAGTGTCTCGGGGCCACGGATAACCGTTCTTTGTACCCCATCGGCGGAGAGCAACCCCTCTGCCTGCCGCTCGTGAACAAAGGCCCTGCCGGGGATGATAACGACCTTTTCCAGCTCTGAGCAGTCGAGCTCTTTGAGGTCATCGAGCGTTATCAGACATGCAATCTCCTTTTTAACACTGTGGACCCAGGATTTATTGCCACAGGTATC
>JBFFLM010000069.1:0-6802 GCA_041554835.1 Methanogenium sp. | reverse complement strand
TGTGCGACCAGGAACGGCCCCTCGTCTGCAAAGGGCATCGCCGCCCCGGTCCCCGCAAGGACGACCGAGACGGCGGCAACGAGCGCGAAGAAACGTTCCTCCTTCACCTGCTCTCCCTCTTCCAGAGCACCGCCGCCGCGGCAATGCCGGCAATCACGACGCCGCATCCGATCAACAGGGCGTCGGCGAATATGTCCGTCCCGCTCTTCGCCGCCGTTTCTCCGGGCGAGGGCTGCTCCTCCCCGGTGAATGTGGCGAGCCAGAGACTGCTGACGCCCCGTAATTCATCGCCGTTGGTGCAGATGAGGTGATTGCCGTCGAGGTCCAGATTCCAGCCGGATGGGGTGATTTGTCCGAGAAGTGTGCCGTGTTGTATGTCGTAGACCATGATCCGGCCGGAGGAGTCCGTATCACCTTCCGCCCAGACGATCCATTCGCCGCCCAACTGCGGATACGCACGTTCGGGCGTCTCCGGGAGAGAGAGGGTCGTCGTCTCCATGCCGGGAAGGGTCGTTGTCACGACCTCCGTCTTGTAGGGCCCGGGTGTTTCAAAGTTCAGGTAATGGAGGAGCGCCACCGCCCGTCCCCCGCCCACCGCGGGTGCCGCGTAGTGCGCACCGTCGGGGGGCGTGAGGGTGATATGGGTGGCATCCGCGAGCGAGTATATGGTGATCGTATCATGGGCCCCGTCCTCCGTCGTTCGCCACGCGACATACCCGTCGCCGATCGCCGGTTCGATCTGGTGGCCGGATTGCCTGTAGAGCACCTCTGTCGTTCCCTTCGAGATGGAATGGAGGAATATGCTCCTGAATATCCGGCTGTCATCGCCATTGGCGGCTGACCAGTCCACCCCCGAAAAGGCGATCCGGTCCCCGTCCATGGCAATCCCGCCTATGTGGTACTTGAAGGGGATCTCCTCGACACGGCCGTTCGAGATGGTGTAGAGCCCGATCCCATCGGACACCGTGGGCTCGCCGGTCCGAAGAATTCTCCACGCGATATGATCGCCCGAGATGTCCATCGTGAAGGTGTGGTAAGGGGCGCGCTCGACGATCGTCCGCGTGGTTCCGGTCGGAATGTGGTACAGGTAGATGCTCGTCTCATCATCATCCGTTTTTTCTGCCCAGGTGACATACTCGCCGTCGATAGCCGAACACCATATCACCGCGTCGTCGGTCGTATAGATGAGGTCGTCGGTGGTGGGAATCGTTGCATACGCCGTGGTTTTGGCGGGAACCGGCTCCGGTTCGGCCGGCTGGCTGGATATTTCCTCCGGTCCCTCCTGGAGTGTCATGACGGTGATTCCGGGGGTCGGCGGCAGGGTAAACCGGTTGTCGCAGAGAATAAACGTCGTGGTGGCGGTGGAAAGGCCGGCATCGAGGGTCAGGACGTACGTCTCGCTGTCGAGGTCGCCCGTATCGATATCGACATACCAGTAGTTGTGGGACCCGCCCTTCACGACCTCGATGGTTCCCGATGCCGCGACGTCATCGTCCCCGGGGGGATTGGCAGAAGCGAGGTAGATGGAATAGGGGATCTCGCGGCCCGGCGGCAGGTTGGTGGACCCGGAGAACCGCAGGAGGTCGCCCGGGTGGCCGGTGGGAACCTGATCAATCCTTATCCACGGTTCTTCCACGAGAAACACCATCTTCATCGCAGCATCGTCGATCTCGGGACGGTCCAGCGCTTCGGAGAGCGCCATTGCCGTGTCCGAGTAGATGGTGTCGGGATCGTCGAGGGCAAAAAGGGGCATCCCCTGGTAGTACACCATCGTACGATCGCCATCGGTGGCGGTATTGAGGGCAAATTTCGCGTTGGGGCCGGTATCCTCTATGATCAGGAAATACTGGCCGCTTGCAAGCCCGGCGGTTGTTTCCGCCGGGAATAATTCTTCCGTAAAGGCGTCGTTTTTTGTGGTGAAGGCCTGGCGTTCATAATAGTTCTTGCCGATGATCCATACGGCGACCCCGGGAAAGTCCGTCTGCCCGGTGATCGTGAGGGGGACTCCCTTGGGAAGGATGGGCTGGGACACCTGTGCGGTCAGTGCGGCGGCGGGGATAACTGCCGCACAGAGGCACAATGCGACCAATGCGCAGCATGCACCATAGGAGCGGGCGTTCTTCCGTACCGGCATCTTATGCCGGTTCAACTCTGCAGGCATATCTGTTTCATCTCTATTGCGTGCTTATACGCTTTCTGTGAGAATCGCCGACTTAACAGGGAGGGCGACCGCAGGCCGGGCACGGTGCCGCTCGAAAAGCCGCGAAAGGGACGACGATTGTCACAGATCATTTTTAGTGGTCCGGTTCCATACTCTCACTCAGGTGGCAGAGGTGACGGCTGGTACGCTCCGGACCGCAGTGGTGGCAATGGTTCTCGTTCTCGGCAGCGTCGCACCTGCCGCGGCGGCCGGTCTGTATTCCGTGGAGCCGTGGGACGCCCTTTCCCCCGGCGGGGACGTCATGGCATCCTCTGCCGTATCGTGGTGGGAGGTTGCTCCAATGGCCCTCGCCCTCTATGCGTTGTGTGCGGTCTGTCCGCTGGCAGGCCAACCGGCATATCTTCTCTACGCACTGGGGGGATGGTTCGGCCTCGGATTTCGACGGGTGACGCTCGAGGGGGTATTGTCCCATCCTCTCCGTGCGACGGTGTACGGATATATCCGGACGCACCCGGGAACATCGTTTTCAACAATTGCCCGGCACACGACCATCAACCGCGGCACCCTGCACTACCATCTCCATATCCTTCTGCGGGAAGGCAAGATCTCGGAACTAAGAGATGGTGGCGCTACGACCTATTTTGAGAACAACGGCAGGTATTCGCTGGAGGAAAAACGGATCCTCTCCCACATCCGGGAGGGGCCCGCCGGTGAGATCTGCAGGTTTCTTGCCATGTGCCGGGGAGCGTCGCGTTCGGAGATTGCCCACAGGATGGGTGTGGCCCCATCGTCGGTTTCCTGGCACCTGTCCCGCCTGAACGGCAGCGGTGTCATCGTCGCCGAACGGGCGGGCGGGAAGACGAGGTACCGGCTGACGCCCGACGCTGCGGCTCTCCTCGATACGTACATGCAGGAACGTGCTCACTGTTGCCGGGTCGAAGGCTCAAACTGAAGATTTTGAAGAGAATTATAATGTATTTTTAAACAGGATTCTTCATGGTTGAGGCAATCTGCCGGTTCCGGGTGCGGGAGAGCCGGCTGAACCTTCTCCCCGGATGATGACATTCCCTGAACCGGAATGTGCATGCCTGTTTCTTCAAAAAAGATGGCGCTTCCGGCTATTTTCTGCCGTACCTGAGCGCACCTGCCACCGGGCAGACGTCGAGGCAGCGGCCGCAGAGGTAGCACTCGCCCTTCGCATCGTCGCGTTTTGCCTCGTCCGTGGGGCAGGCCTTCTCGCACTTATGGCAGTCGATGCAGGCGTCGGTCCGCCGGATCTTCATGACGCTCGTTGCGGCCGGGCCCTGCACCATCGCCCCGAAGGGGCAGACGAGGCGGCAGAACGGCCGGTAGAGGACGAGGGAGAGAAGCACGATGCCCAGAAAGACGAAGAAGGCGGCGCTCAGCGTGAGGAGGAAGAAATCCGCAATCCCAAAAAGGGAGAGGAGCGAGAACGAGAAGGCGAACGCGGCGACGAGGATGGCTGCAAAGAGGACGAGCCGGACGGCGGTCTGAAGGGTTTTCTGTTTGATCATGACCTTCGGGACCGGGGCGAGATACGCCGCCTCCTGGACGGCGCCTGCCGGGCAGAGATACCCGCAGTAGAAGCGCCCGAAGAGGAGCGAGAGGACGAGCATCAGCACGATTCCCGCGACCGGGACGAGGGGCGGGACGCCGGGGGCCACGGTGTTCCCTCTCAGGAGAGTCTCGATAATGTACGGCATGATCGGTGTGAGTATGAGAAATCCGAACGCGATGGTGACTGCGAGGAGGAGGTAGCCGATGCGCCTCGTCCACCGCCCGCTGTAGAGAAGCCAGGCACCCGCGACGAAGAGGGCGAGTGCGTAGAGAAATCCGACGACTTTGGGGATCTGTTCAATAACCATGGAATCACCGCTTTGTATACCCTGACATTGGCATGGCGGTCAAAAAAAGAAGAGGGATGGTTTCAGGCCTCCGCGACGAGGAGGGCCATGTCCTCCTCGACGGTGGTGATGCCCCGGATGCCGAAGGTCTCCACGAGGACGTTCAGGACGCCGGGCGAGACGAAGGCGGGGAGGCGGGGCCCGAGCGTGATATCGGTGATGCCGAGGTGGAGGAGGGAGAGGAGGACGAGGACCGCCTTCTGTTCGTACCAGGCGATGTTGTACGAGATGGGCAGGTCGTTTACCCCGACCCCGAAGGCGTCTGCAAGGGCAAGGGCGATGACGACGAGGGAGTAGCAGTCGTTGCACTGGCCCGCGTCGAGGACGCGGGGGATGCCGCCGATATCACCGAGGTCGAGGGCGTTGTAGCGGTACTTCGCGCACCCCGCCGTTAGGATGACGGTGTCGTGCGGGAGCGCCTCCGCGAACCGGGTGTAGTAGTCGCGTTCGGGGTGGCGGCCGTCGCAGCCGGCCATCACGACGAAGCGGCGGATGTCGCCCGCTTTCACCGCATCGATGACGGTGCCCGCGATCGAGAGGACGGCGTCATGGGCGGCGCCGGTGAGGAGGTCGCGGCCGGCTTCGGGGAGGGGCTCCGGTGCCGGGCAGGTCTTTGCCATCGCGATGACTGCCGAGAAGTCCTTCGTCCCGTCTACCTGTGCGGGAATGTGGGCGAGGCCGGGGAACCCGGTGACCCCGGTCGTAAAGACGCGGCCCGCGTAGGTCTCCTTCGGGGGGACGAGGCAGTTCGTCGTGACGACGACGGGGCCGTTGAAGCGCTCGAACTCCGTTCGCTGGTGGGGCCATGAGCCGCCGTAGTTGCCGACGAGGTGGGGGTACGTGTTCAGGCCGGGGTAGGCGTGGGCCGGGAGCATCTCGCCGTGGGTGTAGACGTCCACGCCTGCGTCCGTCGACTGGTCGAGGAGCTCTGCGAGGTCCTTGAGGTCGTGGCCGGTGATGAGGATGCCGGGCCGGGTGCCGGGGACGGTGGCGACCGGGGTGATCGCGGGCGTCCCGTAGGCGCCGGTGTTCGCCGCATCGAGGAGGGCGAGCATATCGACGCCCACCTTCCCGCACTCGAGGACGAGGCCCACCATCGCGTCGACGGGGAGGTCCTCGAGGGTGGAGGCGAGCGCCCGCTGCATGAAGGCGAGGATTTCGGGGTCGCTCGAGCCGAGCACCGCGGCGTGGGTGTAGTAGGCGCCGAGGCCCTTGAGGCCGTAGACGAGGAGCTCGCGGAGCGAGCGGACGTCCTCGTTCCCGGTCGCAAGGACGCCTGCCTCCGCAGCCGCCTTGGCGAGAATGGAGGCCTCGCCCGAGGGGGTCCATGTGCAGGCATCCGGTTCGTCGTCGCCTGCGGGGGGCAGGGCGTTTCGCATCCGGGCGGCTTCGTCGATCATCGCGCCGAGCCGGGCGACATCGAAGTTCACGTTCGTGAGCGTTGCAAAGAGGGATTCTGCGATGAAGAGGCCCGCGTCGGGGTTCTCCTGTCCCGTCTCCATCGCCGCGAGGTTTCGGACGGAGAGCCCCTTGCAGAGGTAGATCAGTACATCCTGGTAGGCCGCCGTCGTCTCGTCCTTGCCGCAGACGCCCCGTCTGGTGCATCCGGTGTTGTTTGCTGCTTCTTCGCACTGGTAACAGAACATCGTGGTATCTCCTTTGTATACTTTTGATACAGAATAGTAAATGTATACTAAGCTATAAGTAGGGAAGAGTTTCCATGAGTATACCATGCAGGAAGGGTGCACGGTGAACCTGACCGTGAAGTATCTGGCCAAGAAATGGACGCTCCTCATTCTGTTGGAGCTCTACAAGGGCGAGGACTACCGCCGGAGGTTTTCGGAGCTGCGGGACGCCCTCGGGGACATCACCCCGAAGGTCCTCTCGGCCCGCCTCCGCGAGCTCGAGGAGGAGGGGCTGATCACGCGGACGGTCGATGCCTCGAGCTTTCCCGTGAAGGCGGAGTACCGGCTGACGGAATCGGGCATCGAGATCATCGACGTGATAAAAGACATCAAGCAGTGGGCGCTGAAGTGGAAAGTCGACAATATCGCCTGCGGGAGCCAGGACTGCCGGGAGTGTGTGTTGTAGGCGGGGAGGCCTATCGGGGTTCGTCCCCCCCTCTCCCGAAGGGGACCCGCTTTTTTTTCGTTCTGTCACCGTATGACGGTTAGTGGTCGCAGGGAATCGTCCCGTCCGGTGCGGCGGTTCGGGCGACCCCGCTCCCCAGCGCCCCCCGCTGCACGGCAAGCGCCTCCCCCTGCTCCTCCGCCGTCCCCGCGATGAACTCGTGGACGACCCACTCGGGCCGGATGGCCGCCACGATCTCCCGGCACCGCTCCGAGGTGAAGGGCCGGTGCTGGTCGGTGAGCACGGCGTGCTGGAAGGCGAACGCCTCCTGGTCGTGGCGTGCCATCCGGTCGAATCCGTTCGGGACGCCCCGGCGGAGGCGTTCCTGCCGGAGGGAGTGGGAGCTGCTCCAGTGGAGGTGGACGACGGCGATCTTCTCGACGATCTCCGCCGGGAGGGCCCGGAGGCAGGCACAGACGGCGTCGATGCACTCCTCCTCCTCGTCGGAGCGGGCGATCTGGTTCATCAGGTGGCCGGTGTCGAGGAGAAAGCCGTACCGCTCGAATTCGAGGAGATCCATGAAGGCGAGGACCGCCTCCGGGTCCGTGTAGGTGAGGCCGGGGTACCAGAGGTTCTCGAACATCAG
>JBFFLM010000068.1:0-6847 GCA_041554835.1 Methanogenium sp. | reverse complement strand
GGGTTGCTCTCGGGAGTGCACTCCCCCTGTTCGTTGCAGAACCGGAAGGCGACTCTCCCCTCATCGAGGAGCCGCTCGCCGACGCCGGGGGGGACGACATACCGCCCCTCCTTGTGGGCGATGGGGATTTTAATGACTTCACCGCTGCGGTACTGCGAGGTGAACGGCGAGGTTGCGTTTTCCACCCTGAGGTGTACCCATTCGCAGATGAACTTGGGGTATTCGTTGGTGGTAAATACGCCGGGGACCAGTCCGCTCTCCGCCCCTATCTGCGCACCGTTGCAGATGCCGAGCACGAGCCGTCCGGCGGCCGCATGCCGGAGAACGTCCTGCATGACGGGAGTGCGCGTGGCGATGGCGCCCGCACGCAGGTAGTCGCCATAGGAGAACCCGCCGGGTATGATGATGGCATCATACTCCTTTGCGATGCCTTCCTTGTACCATAGCAGGTCACAGTCCACGCCGCATACGTCGTGCACGACATGATACGCATCATGGTCGCAATTGCTTCCGCCAAACTGCAGTACTGCAAACCTCATCCCTAGACCTCAATCTCGTATGAATGAATGACCGGGTTTGCCAGCAGCCGCTCGCACATCTCCTCGGCCCTCTGTCTGGCATCCCCTGCGGTGGGAACGTCCATCGTTATGAAAAATACCTGTGCGGTCGACAGCGATTCCGTTGCAAAACCCAGATTCGAGAGGGCATGCCGGATGGCCCGCGCCTCCGGGTCAAGCATGCCTTCCTTGAGTGAAATTGTAATTTTTACGGTAAAACTCATGCATTTCCTCCACGCATTTCATCGGTGATCCGTTCGACGACCCGTGCATATGCCGACATGACATCCCCTTTGCCGAGCCGGTACACATCCTTGTCCAGCGATTCGCCGGTCTTTTTGTCCCAGAGCCGCATGGAATCCATGCTGATCTCATCGCCAAGATAGATCTCGCCGTCTGCCCTGCCGAACTCGATCTTGAAATCCACGAGATCGATGCCGAGTTCGGCAAAGAACTCGGAGAGCAGGAGATTTATCCGCAGGGTCTGCTCGCGTACGAAGGCCAGCTCATCGGGGCTCAGCAGCCCGAGGGCGACGATCAGGTCATCGTTGATCGAGGGGTCGCCCAGGGCATCGTTCTTGTAGTCGGTGACGATGACCGGGGGGGAGAGCGGCTGCCCCTGCGTGAACGGGAATTTTTTCACGATCGACCCTGCGGCGATATTGCGGGCGATGACCTCCAGGGGAATCATCTTCAGTTCCCGGACGTTCATGGTGCGGTCGTCCTCCATGCCGATATAGTGCGTCTTTATCCCGTTCTTCTCGAGATAATTGAAGAAAAAGGCGGAAACCCTTGCATTGTAGATGCCTTTGCCTTCCAGCACATCCTTCTTCTCACCGTTGAACGCGGTGATGTCGTCCCTGAAGACGACGACCAGTGCACCGGGGGTATCCGAACGGTACACCGATTTTGCCTTCCCCTCGTACAGGAGTTCCCCTTTCAACATTCCTGCTCTCCTCTTCTCGTCATCATTTGCATGTTGCGTTCCTGAATCACTTGAACAAGATTTTTAATAAGTCCTTCGAGACACGGGTCATACCACCCGCGATCAATGAACCTCTGGTATATGCAGAGGCGCTCACGGAGCTGATGGTCGCCGACGATCGTACGGAGGTCATCGATCTGCGGCCACGGGTGTTCCGGGTTGACGTAGTCGATCGTCACCGGGGAGACCCCGCCGAGATCATCGACGCCGCAGTCGATCAGGTCCGCTGCGTCGGCAAGGTTCGGGGGGATCTGCACCATCACGTCATCGGGAAGAATGTCACGTGCCAGTTCGATAATGGCGCACATCTCCTCCGTGCCCGGGTAGGTTGCGGCCTCCATCGGGGTGCCTTCCTTCGGGCAGAAGTTCTGGACGATGACCTCCTGGATGTGGCCGTATCGCCGGTGCAGGTCGCGTATGACCTCGAGCGACTCTTCCCGGTCACGGGGCGTCTCCCCGATCCCGATGAGAATGCCCGTGGTAAACGGTATCTTCAGGCGTCCGGCATCCTCCATCATCGCAATCCTGACCTCCGGGACCTTTCCCGGCGAGTTGCGGTGTGCCGGGATGTCGGCCGTCGTCTCCAGCATGAGGCCCATGCTGGCATTCACCGTGCGAAACCGCTCCAGCTCCCCGTAGTCGAGGATGCCCGCATTCGTATGCGGCAGCATCCCCGCCCCGATTGCCACGCGGCACATGGCATGGCAGTAGTCCAGAATCGTTGCATAGCCGGTCGGTGCCAGTACCGCGTCGAATCCCTCGACCATGCCGGGCTGTTCACCAAACGTAAAGAGTGCCTCGGTGCACCCCATGGATGCGCTGTACCGGAGGGTCTTTTCCACCTCTGCGGGAGGCATGATGCACCCCTCCTGCACGGGTGTGCGGAAACAGCAGTATCCGCATGTATTCCGGCACACGGTCGTGAGAGGAAGAAATGCGTTTCGTGAATAGGTGATCACCCGGGGGTGCATGATCATACATTTCAGCACCACGGATATTCAACCTTCGGACAGATGCCGTCCCGGCGCTTTAGAACCACTGGTCGAGGGTCTTTTGACCGGTCGTCGAGCGCATCTTTTCGAGGACGGCCTTTACGCGGGCGGGCGAGAAGTCATAGGTCCTGCAGAGCAGATCATAGAGCCCTTCTTCATCCGGCTCCTGCCATTCCACCGTGTAGTCCTTCAGGACGGGAGGGGTCCGGAAGAATGCAAAGATCGGCCCGGCATCGGTCTCCGGCGCCTTTGCCTCCATCGTCTCCTCAAAAGTCCCGTTCCGGACGATCTTCAGGGCGGTCTTCGGCCCGACGCCTTTGATGCCCGTATTGAAATCGGTGCCGATGAGGATGCCCATGCGGATCAGGTCGTCCCGGGTTATCTGCAGCCCGTCCAGCAGCTCGGCGAGCACGATCCGTTCGGGTTCGACGGAGACGGTCCGTCCACGTATCTTCCGTTTCCCGCTCACGGTGAGGTTTCTTACCAGCACCGGCACGCCGAAGAGGAGCGAGTCGTAGTCCTGGGAGACCGCATAGCTGACATCCCCCCGCTGCGCCATATAGGCCGCCTGCGCCTCCCCTTCGCTCGGGGCATTCAGCCATGGTATGCCCATCAGGCCGAGCAGTTCCTGCGCCCCGCCGATGATATCCTTGTCCACCCGTGTCGCCGAACGCGCCTGCTTGTAGGCCTCCTCTTCGTCGCCGGCCACTTTGGCCTTCTCCCATGCCTCCGCTGCACGGCTCCGTGCGATCCTGCGCTCTTCAATGGTTCTTGTCTTCAGGTCCGGGGGTTTTCCGTCGAAGACATAGAGCGGCCGGATGCCCTTCTCCATCAGGGTCGCCGTCCGGAAAAAGAGTCCCGACAGGTGCGAGGTGACCCGCCCCTCGCGGTCCATCAGCGGGGTGCCGTCCGGCTGACGGATGATCGTCAGAAACTGGTACAGAGCATTGTTGCCGTCGATTGCGGCACTTCCGGCGAGGGCGTCCCATGATACCGGCGTCTTGTAATCTGCGAGAATCTCGCGTAGTCCTACACCCATAAAAAAATTGTGCGTGTGTGGTATTTTAGCGGTACACGCGGCGCGAAAGTTCAGAAACGATCTGGTGAACCTCGGAGATCATCGTATCACACTTTTTGTTCACCATCTGGTTCAGCTCATCCAGATTCATCCTCATGGTCCGTTCGCGTGCATTCACATTCTGGTCCAGTGCACGGATCTTTGCTCCCAGTGAAAGAAACAGCCCACCCAGTGAAGCCATCATCAATGTTGCCGCCACCGCCAGGATCAGATCCTGCCAGACTCTCAGGACGAGAACCAGTGTGGCAATGATCAGCACAATTGCGAGGATAATGTCTACAAGAGATTCCTGAATATCCATGATATTTCATAATGGCAAACCATTAATTAATCTAACTATATCGAATCACCAATTATCCGCCACGTTCCGGGAACGGCGGGGTTCCGGAATAGAAATTCTATACATTTATCCATATCCCGGTCAAGGAGTACCTTCAATGAGTGAAATGTCAGGTCTTCGTTCATATGCACCGCTTGCAGGGATGCTCCTTCTCCTGCTTCTGGTCCAGATCTTTGCCCTCGCCGTCACCCCGCTTATGATAGGTGCCGGGTATGAGGCATTCGAAGACCCGGAATCGGCCGCAAATCCATTATTTTTCATCCTGATGCTCCTGGTGTTCACCGCCGTCCTCCTCTGGCTTATCAGGAAGGGGAAAAAAACCGTCATACAGGCGATCATCGGATTTTCCATCGTCTTTATCTTCGCCTATATCTACAGCGCCGTCTTTCTCTTCCTCTTCGGAAGCACAATCCTGGGATGGCTTATCACGGGAACGGCAATCGTCCTCTCGACGGCGCTCCTGTACCTCTATCCCGAATGGTACGTCATCGACGTGATGGGGGTCATCGTATCGGCAGGCGCCGCATCGATATTCGGCATTTCGCTGACCATATTCCCGGTCATTCTTCTCCTTGTCCTCCTGGCGGTCTACGACGCCATCTCGGTGTACAGGACAAAGCACATGATCGATCTTGCCGAAGGGGTGATTGAAACAAAGAGCCCCATCCTCGTGGTCGTCCCGAAGAGCGTGCGGTATTCCTACAGGAAGGAAGGACTGAATATTCAAAAGGAAAAGAGTGAACGGGGGGCGTTTATCATGGGCATGGGAGATCTCATCATGCCCTCCATCCTGGTGGTCTCCTCCTACGCATTTCTGGAGGCGCCCGCAGTTGTCTGGATGCTCAGCATCCCCACCATCGGGGCGATGCTGGGAAGCCTCGCCGGCCTCATCATCCTCATGCACTATGTGAACAAGGGCAATGTGCAGGCGGGCCTTCCTCTCCTGAACGGAGGGGTGATCACAGGTTTTCTTCTTGGGTGTATTCTGGCGGGGACCTGGGGCTGGCTTCCATATATCTGAGAAGAAGAGCCACGACCTCGTCCACGCCCTCTTCCGTCGTCGTGGACATGTTCATGTACCCCTCCATTCCCGCAAGATCCGATTTGCTCACCACCACTTCGACCGGGACATCTCCGACGACCCGGCGAATCTCTTCGAGGAGGGTCAGCTGCCGGTCCACCGGATAGCCACAGGCCTCACTTGCATCGATGATAAAGAGAATCACATCGGCCACATTGGTGATTGCCGAGAGGGCCTGGTGTTCGATATAGTTGCGTTCCTCTGCCGGACGGTCCAGTATTCCCGGCGTATCCACGATCTGCATGCGCTCGCGCCCGACGTCGCGGTGGCCCACGACCACCTGCTTGGTCGTGAAGGCGTAGCCTGCCACCTGCGGCGTCGCGGAGGAGACCAGCCGGATGAACGACGACTTGCCCACGTTCGGGTATCCTGCGACCACCACGGTAAACTCATCGCGTATGTCCGGGAGCTTTCGCAGGACGTCGCGGGCGTTGTTGAGGAGGATCAGGTCGTCTTCCACCTGGTGCATGATGGAGGCCATGCGCCCGGTCGCGGCTTTTCTGAGGTTGGATGCATCATCGGGATTGCTCCGTATTTTCCATGCATATTCGTTGCCCACATCACGGATGCGGCCCGCAGCCCATGTAAGGGCGCCAAGGGATTTTCTGAGTTTGTCAATACTGAAGAGGATGTTGGTCATGTCCCGGTAGAAGACGGGAAGATTTTCAAAGGTCGGAAACCGGTGCACTGTATCATCTAATTTGTCATAGAGTGATTTCGAGACGGACCGTACAAATTCCTCATTTGCACGGACTTTGTTGCGCTTCTCTTTTTTGGCTGCTGCCGCCCTCTTGAGCGCCCGCTCAAGAAGTTCATCGGCAGTCGGTATAGTTGGTATTGTTTCAAATTCCACAGAAAGCACAACCCATTATTAGTAGAGATTGCTTATGATTAACCATTATGGATCTGTCACCCATCCAGAAAGATATACTCATCACCCTCATTGCCCTTTACCACCAGAATTCATCTCCCATAAAAGGTGAAGGCATTGCGGATATGCTCAAACGAAACCCGGGGACAGTGCGTAATCAGATGCAGGCGCTCAAGGCCCTTGGGCTCGTTGACGGGGTGCCCGGACCCAAAGGAGGGTATACCCCGACATCCCTTGCCTACAAGGAACTCAATATTGCCGATTATGCCACTGAATCGAGGGTGCCGATACGCATAGGAGAGGACGTCGTCAAAAGCGTCAACGTAAGCGAGATCGATTTTACCACGCTCTGCCACCCGGACATCTGCCAGGCGGTCGTCAAACTCATCGGGAGCGTCAAGATGTTCCAGATAGGCGATCGGATCACCATCGGCCCGTCGCCGGTGAACAAACTTCTTGTGCGCGGCGAGATCTACGGGAAGGACGAGGTGTCCCAGTCGCTGCTGATTACCATCACCGAGATGATTTCGCTGCCGAAAAAGAAGATCAAACACTATATGTCATCGCCTGTCAAGAGCATCCCGGCAGGGGCCACATTCAAGGACGCCTTTTCCATCTTCACCACCAACCGGATTCACGGCGCTCCGGTGATGGACGGGGAGAGCGTCGTCGGCATCGTCACCCTCTCGGACATCTCGCGGGGGATCGACGCCGGCATGGACCTTTCAACGCCGGTCACCACGGTGATGACGGCAAAGGTCGTCACCGCCCCCCCGGACATCAACCTCTACGAGGTGATCGGCCGCTTCAAGGAACAGTCCATCGGGCGCCTGCTGATCATGAAGGATGAACAGCCCATCGGCATTCTCACCCAGTCGGATATCATCAGGGTCTTCCCTGCACTCTGATTTAAAAAATACCTTTTTATTATCCCCCGGTTCAT
>JBFFLM010000067.1:0-6849 GCA_041554835.1 Methanogenium sp. | reverse complement strand
GAACTCTGCATCAGAATCACGGATCACGCCGGTCCACGAAATATTCTGCAGGAAGACTCCCCGCTGGCCTCCCTTATCCAGTCCACCGTTGACGAAGCCACCCACCTGCCGGCCGATGATGGAAATGTGTATGAGATGAGGACGTGGATTGAGGCATAATACCGGGATGTGCGGTGCATGCCGTCCAGACCGGGAGCCATCATTCTTATCTCCGGTCCGAAGGTGGCATTGCCAATGCCATCAAAGGAGTGATCGCCAATGATCCATATTTTTCAGCACATGCCCGGTTTCGGCATAAAATTACGGGCATTTCCCAATTGCATCAATCAGAAACGTTTTAAGGCAATCTTCTGTTTATACTTCTAATGATCTCAACCACTGCAGCTGTTCTGACCATGCTTTTTGGATTCATGCTCGGGTATGCCCTCTATGAGTGGAAACGCTACCGTCTCGGCGGCATCATTGCCGTTCCGCTGATTGTGGTGTACACCCTGGAGAACTGGATCTCCCTGCCGGTCATCATCGTCGCAATTGTTCTCTGTTACATCGCAGCCAATCTGATCTCAAGCAACACCCTTCTCTACGGGAGGCGGCTGTTGTACCTGGTGCTGATGTTTTCCATCATCGTCACCTTCATCATCGCATGGCTGGTCTCGCAGGTCTACCCCGAACCCATCCCCAGCCTGGTGATATTTTCCCTCTTCCCGGGCCTGATTGCCTATAATATCCGTAAAGACAGCGTGGACTTTGATTCCAGCACGAACAGTATCCTGATGCTCGTTCTCCAGTTCATCTTTGTCTGGGGGTTTGCATTCGTGGTTTCGATGGTGGTCTGATGCGAGGTGAACGATGAAAGCGTTTGTACCCCATCTGAACCACCTTCACGATGGCACGGCCTTTCGTGAGCGCATCGCCGCGATTCCACGGCGGATTGTTGTCGAGGGAACACGGGGCAAGTCCTCGGCGGTCGAGATGATCGAGGCGACGCTCAGGGTGCATGCCGGTGCAAAGACCCTTGCAAAAACGACCGGCGAACACCCCCTGCTGATCCACAACGGCGAGCATATACCTCTCTACCGCGAGCGGGAGACCGCCGTATTCCTTGATTTTGATAACATCCCCCCCATACTCGAATTCGATGATATCGACACCCTGATCTATGAGAACCAGGCGATCACCCCCTACACGATGCAGTATGTCCACGAGCTCATCCACCCACAGCATGTCATCATCCCGAACATCAGGATTGACCACCCCGAAGGTCTGGGAGATGACCTCCACGAAATGACCGTCAACTTCACCAAAAATATGCTTGCGACCCCATCAAAAAAGGAGGTCTATTACGGCGAGGTCATCCGGCAGGTGCATGACATCGTCGTCCCGGTCTTTAGAGAGTTCGAGGAGCAGTACCCGGACCTCATCACCTTCCATGACATACCTATTCCGAAACGGAAACGGCATCTCCCGGGTGCCGAGACGGCTTATCTCCTCGACTATTTCATGGAGTACTGTTATGGAATTCGCCTCGGACCAGAGGTATTTCTGGAGCAGATCACGGATCGGTTTACCATCCACCGGGGACCGCAGGGCGTCGAGTATTTTGACGGGGCAAAGATCAACGACCCGATCTCATTCATCCAGGTGATGAACTATATCCTGCCGAAGACCGGGAAGAACTTCTCTCTTGTGGCGTACTTCCGCCCCGACCGGGTGGACCGGGTGAGGATCTTCGAGGACTTTACCCGGGAGATCAACGAACGCTTCGGGGACCGCATCGACCATATCTGGCTCGCCGGACACGGGACCCACCATTTCCGCCAGATGATGCCCGATGAACTGAAGGATAGGACCACCGGCGGCGCGACCGAGAAAGACCTCTGCCGGATTGTTGAGACAGCCGCAGAACGGGATACGGTGATCGTAACGATGGTCAACCGGGTCAACCCCTTCATGGACTGCCTGATGGCATTGCTGGAAGGAAAGGAGCCGAAAGAGGGCTGTACCATCTGCAAGTATGATCCGGTCACCGGCCTGCCGCATGCCCACCTGCAGCCGATGGACTACTAGCCTCTCCTTCCTGCACTCCACAGGGAGGGAGGTCCCCCTGCTTTTCCCCATGTCTGGTGAAGTCTGCCCCCCTTCTCCTGACATACCATTATTATATTCCCTGCATATACCAGAGTCCATGGACCCGATCCTGAAGGCGCAAAAAAGTTTTAATGGCGTGCAGGTAACCTTCCTTTCCGGCGAAACCACCCTTTCCGTCCTTTTCAGTTATGAAAACATGATCGAGATGGAAATCAATGTGTCTAGTCTCCTGGACCATCCTGAGTATTATGGTATCAACCCCGACGGACGCATCGTCCGGACGGATTTCTGCAAAATGGATCTTCATTCCTGCGAAGAGTGACCGATATATTCAGGTTCCCGGCTCAGGAAATGAATGCCCGGTACACAAAAAAGGGGATTGTGGTGTGTCCTGACCGGCAGGATATGCCGTTTATGGTGCCGGTTCCGGAGGTTGCTCAACTTCCTCCTCATCCTTGAATCCTTCATAGATTCTGTCGACGAATTCGACACGGGTGGCGATGATGATCTCGTCGCTCTCTTTGACCGTCGGGTTCTCGTTGTACAGGAGAAAATCGCTGTTTCTGTAGACGCCGATGAAGGCACTGTTTTTGGGTAGTTTAATTTCAGAGAGCACCGTCTCCTCGAACTTCTTTCCTGCAATCACGCTGATGAAACGGACATCACCCCGCATCATGGTCGAAAGCTCGATGGTATCGATGCCACGGAGCGTATGGAAGATGCTGTTGGAGGTCGTCTGCGGCGAATTGACGACATGGTGGAATCCGAGCCGCTTGGCTACCGTCATAAATCCCACGTCTTCGGTCGTGATGATGATGTCGGGGACGTTGAAGACCTTGGCGATGAGGCCGATGATGATGTTGTCCTGGTCATGGGCCGTGCAGGCGACGATTGCATCCGCCTTCTCGATTTCCGCCTTCTCAAGGATGTCTGGCCTGGTCCCCTCCGCATTGATCACGGTGCAGTCGAGGGTCTCGGAGAGCTCTTTTGCAAGAGCGGCGTTTCGCTCGATCAGTATGACTTCAGAACCGGTCCTGATCAGTATTTTCGCCAGGTTGATACCGAGGGCTGTGCCCTCGACGATGATGACCCGCATAGTTCCTACCTCTTAACCCATGTTCGGGGGAAGAACAATATAAAGAGTGGTATGATCTCGATCCTCCCGAGCAGCATATCGATGATCAGCACCCCTTTCAGGGGGTCAGGCATCGATGCACTGGTGATGCCGCAGGAGAGGCCGACGGTCCCCAGCGCACTTGAGACTTCGAAGAGGGCGTTATCGAGTCCGAAGCCGTAGAGCATGAAGATAAAACTGGAGACCACGAGAACCATCGAGTAGAGAAAGACGAAGGTAAGGATGTTGTAGACCATCTCGCTCTCAATCACTTCGTCGCCTATCTTCAGCGGAGTGAGGGCTTCCCTCGGAAGGAAGTACCGGATAAAGACCAGGTGAACGACCTTCAGGAGGATCACCAGCCTGAGGATCTTGATGCCGCCTGCCGTTGACCCGACAGACCCTCCGACCCACATCAGGACGGTAAGGACTGCCTTTGATCCCTCCGGCAACAGATTGATGTCGACCGTTGCAAATCCGGCCGTGCTCAGTGCCGAAAATGCCTGGAATATGGTAACCGACACCGCCTCACCAAACGGGAGGGTTTCCAGGAGGGTAAAGAGCATGAGGAGAATGCCGACGAGAGCGAAGATCAGGAAATACCTGAACTGGATGTCGGTGAAAAACGCCGTTTTATCCTCGAACATTTTGGGATAGAGGCTGAAATTGAACGCTCCCATCAGGCAGCTGATGGTAATGAGGAATGGAACGACAAACCCGGAAAACCCGGCCACGGACTCGGACCTTGTGGAAAAGCCGCCTGTGGAGACGGAGGAGAGGGCATGACAGATCGCATCGAAGGGAGACATGCCGCCCAGAAGAAGGATAAAAAACGAGATGGCGGTAAGGGCGCAGTAGATCTTTACCAGCAGGGTAGCCGTTGCCATGACCGTCGGCCGTGCCTTCTGTTCCCCCGCATTGACGGCATAGAGACGATAGGCGCTGATGCCGGGGGTCACGAAGACCATCAGGATGATGATGACTACCCCGATGCCGCCTATCCACTGGAGCCATGAACGGGCAAAGAGAAATACCGGTCCGACATATGCAGGGGCAACGGAGAGGCCGGTGGTGGTCACCCCCGATACGGCCTCGAAGAATGCATCCAGAAAGGGCATGCCTGTCGAGAGGCTGAAGGGAATTGCACTTAAAAGAGCGCTGAACGGAAAGATAAGGGCTGCAATGACGAGAGATTCCTTCCATTCAAGTTCAGCGTCAGGAAGCAGGCGTTCAAAGAGATAGCCCAGGGCAATGATCGTGGCCCCGACCACCGCATAGGTGGCGGCGATCGAAAAATCCCTGAAATAAATTGCCACGATGAGAGGAACCAGCAGTGCCGCCCCCGCCCCCATCATCAGTACCGCGAGGTACTTCAGGACGACCAGCGGTTTGACGGGGGAGACCAGTTCGTACATGGGAATAGTCGTATTACGAAAAGAAAGGAGATAACCTTTTACTCACCCGGTTCCTGCACCGGTGAGGATTTTCTTTCGTTGGTCTTTTGCCTCTCATACAGCGATCAGTTATGTTATCTTGAACTCAAGGGCTTCTTTTTCGAGGAAATACCCGAGTACTGTCCTGATGACCACGACGACGGCAAGCATGATGAGTTCCTCCTGCGTGGGAGCGATGATGGTTGCAAGGATATCAGCTGCGATGAGAAATTCCAGCCCGAAGACGATCTTGCTCGTCAGGTTCATCCTGATCTGGTTATACGGGATATCGATCTTCCTGAATTCAAGGAGAATTGTCCTGACGGTTGCCTTGATGCCCCCGTAGATGATGAGGGCCGCTCCTGCCACCTCAAAGAAGAACGCAAGAATCTGGAGGATATTATAGAATCCGAAAGACAGCTCGACGGGCAGCATACTCATAGTGAGAGAATGGAACGAACACTATTAAAATTGTTGCCACACGGAGGGCAGTATAGCGCTCGTTCACCCTCCGGGGCGGTCAAGACTTTTCAAAGGCCGAAATATTCCAGTCCTGCCAGTACCGCTGAAATCAGGATGCAAAGCGGGATGATGACATACCACGGGTTGGCCTTCAGCGCATCGGGGATCGTCATCGACCTAAAGACTCCTTTGGAAAGGACCTTCTCATCGAGGACGGGATAGGCTGCGGCAAATATGCCTGCGCCGACGAGAATACCCGTCACCCCGCCGAAGAGGGCGTCGAGTGCACCGTGCCCCACCGCCCCCGCGACGGTGCCGGGGCAGTAGCCGAGGACGGCAAACCCCATGCCGAAGATGATGCCTCCGATCACCGTCGATCCGATCGAACCGGGCTTCGGATGCAGTTCTACCAACCCCCTGCTCCTCATCGCATAGACGCCGATCATGCCCACGAACACCGCAACGAGCATCACCTTGATGACCGTAAAGTCCGTCAGCAGGAGCTGGCCAAGGATCACGTTGTACTCGGTCACCCCGCCGATGTAGAGGAACGCTCCAAAGCAGAGTCCGAGAAGGAGGCCGATCGCGAGTTGCAGCCGGTTATTTTCATGCAGGTCTTCAAGCGTCATTATCGCACCTCACCAGAGCACCCCGTAGAGTATGAACGCCGACACAATGCCGGAGAGGAAGAAGACGATCACGGCAATCCAGCTGGATATCGCAAGTTGCAGGGCCCCGCTGATCCCGTGCCCGCTGGTGCACCCTCCTGCCCAGCGCGAGCCGAGCCCCATGAGAATGCCCCCGGCAAAGGCGACCGCGAGGCGCAAGCCCGTGTCATACCCGAAGGTCTCGCCGAAGAGCGTCGGCACCCATTCGAACGAGAACCCACCAAGGGCCACCGAGGTGATGAATGCCCCGATAAAGACTCCTGCGACGAGCATCCATTCCCAGTCGACGACGGGGGCAAACTTCTGGTAGTACGGTTTTTCCTCGGTCTTCTTCCCCCGGAAGACGCGTTCGATCATGCCGCTCGTCCTCGCGTACGCGGTCGAACAACCGAGTGGTTTGTTCGAGAGCAGAAATGCAATCCAGCTGAGGATGCCAATGCCGGCTCCTGCAATATATGGTGTCCAGTCCATTGTTTTTCTCCAGTTTTTTGTTCCTCCACTATTCCATCGGCAGAAATCCTCCGGCGATGTACCCGGTGATCCCGCCGGCGGCGTTATAGACGTCGGTAAAGCCCTTCTGCTTTAAAAGGCTGCAGGCGAGACTCGAACGATGCCCCGTCCGGCATATGACAATGGTGGGCCGGTCGGGGTCGAGTTCGCCGGCCCGGGTCCTGAGATCCATGGCCATGATGTTGACGGCCCCCGGAATGTGCTGCTGTTCGAACTCTTCCCTCGACCTGACATCGAGAAGAACGGTATCCGGATCCTTGATTTTCTCATGCACTTCAGACGGGGAGAGCTGGTGGATATGATCCGTCGTATAGCCAGCGGTTACCCATGCATGGGTGCCTCCTTCGAGGTAGCCGATCGTCCGGTCGAGGCCCACCCGCCGGAGTTGTATGACCGCCTCCCGTGCCTGGGCGGGGCTTTCGGCGACGAGGAGGATGTCCCTGTCCGGCGGCAGCACCCAACCCGCAAAGGTGGAGAAGTTGCCGCCCATGTCGATGTGGTAGCTGTCAGGGATGTGCTGGCCGCCGAAGGTGGCGTAGTTGCGGATGCTCACCACGATGGTCTCGGCATCCTT
>JBFFLM010000066.1:0-6936 GCA_041554835.1 Methanogenium sp. | reverse complement strand
CGGCAGGCACGCGGTCCATGCGGCCGCTGATCTTTATCAGCGCACTCCGCAGTGCCCCCGGGTTGTTCGTGATGTAGGCGCTTCCCCGGTCGGCGGCAAACTCGCGGTACCGGGAGAGGCTCATCATGAGCACCGTCGCAACGATCCAGACGACGATGGAGACGATCCATGCCACAATCCACGCACCGTTGTTCTCCCTGCCGGAGAAGAGGGAGGCGAAGAGTGCGTTCTGCATGATGATGGAGGCGAGCATCGCAACGAAGCTTGCCACCGTCATGGTGAGGATATCACGGTTCTTCACGTGCGAGAGCTCATGGGCCAGGACGGCCTCGAGCTCATCAGGATTCAGGGTCCGCATGATGGAATCCGTCACCGCCACCACGGCGTTTTTGGGGTTTCTTCCCGTCGCAAATGCATTCGGCACCGGCGACTGCATAATCGCAATCTTCGGCATGGGAAGATCGGCCTCAGCCGCGAGCTTCCCTATCATTGCATGCAGCTCGGGATATTCATCTGCCGATACCACCCTGGCGCGGGTACTCATCAGCACCAGCTTCGATGAGAAGAAGTACTGAATGAAGGCGAAGATGAACACAAACGCCAGCAGTGCCCCGAACATATTCGGGAGAAGCACATTGAGCACCGCCAGGAAGATGAGGTAGACGAGCAGGAGGAGGGCCCACGTCAGGATGACACGGGAGGTCAGCCCCCAGTCTTTCTTCCATTTCATAACTTCTACTATCTGACCGCCGATCAGATATAGCTATTCAGTGTGACAAGAGCCGGCCCGGACCGTGCGGCCGTCACTGCAGGTCCCGCATGGGGTCCATCTGTTGCATCCCCGGCAAAAAGAGGAGGGAAGATCGGCGCCATCGAAAAGAAGCGCTCCGGCTTCGGGAGCATCCGGGCCGGGAGCATGATGTTTCCTAAAAAATGTCATCCAGGACGCGGCCCACAGCTACCCGTTACATCCGGCATATCTTACAGGAAATGCCGCAGGAACCTCTCTGCCTACTTCTTCCCCCGAGGCGCCCGCCCACCTCTCCAAACCCGGGGACAATACCTTCCCTGATCCGTTTTTGTGCGCACGGCAAAAACGAGTGCTATAAATATACTGGCTCAAAACGAAAATAGCATGGATACCGAGGGCGAGGCACTCGCCGATGTCGCGTACGGGCTGTTCGAGATCCTCCTCAACCAGCATCTGAAGCGGGGAGGACACTTTCTTTTTGAACGTGTCGAATCCGGAGAGGATTTCAGGGAGGAATATAATGCTGCATTTGCCTCATTCGCAGAGGACTATCCGGAGCTCTCGGAAGCGCTCCTCACCGGGTACGGAACCGCAGATGCCATCTACGAACTCTTCCTCTCGGGGGAGGGCGTCATTCCCACCAAAACCACCCGCATATTCTGGATACTCCAGGATGCCCCGGGCTTCGAACCGGGCCTCGCCAATGCCGAAAATGCGGGGAAATGGCTGATCTTCCTGGACCGGGGCGAGGTCGACGGGATGTGGAGAAAAATACGTGATGCAACCTGCGAAGGCAGACTCGGCATCTCTGCAAAAGTCTCGACGGCAAAACAGAACCCCGAGTCACGTGACGAACGGATGGTCATCTACGTGCATACGGCAGACTGGGAAGATGAAGACGACGTGATGGCAATCCGCGAAGTGCTCCGCTCCCTGGGTGTTGAACAGCGGATAGGATACAAACGAAATATCGAAACCTTTCAGGGCGAATACAGTGAAAAAGGAAAAAAGGTTACGTACTACAGTGCATAACCGGTATTGAGAGTGGTTTTTCCAAAAAACCACCCAAAAAGATTATCCCTTTCTCTCCTTGGATTTCGGGCGGAGGCCCTTGTATCCGCATTTCCGACAGGTCGTTGCACGCGGTGCATTACGTGCATTGCAGCGCATGCAGATCTTTACATTGAGGAGTCGTGATTCTGCTTCTGGAAAACGTGCCATAGTCCAAATACCTACTATTTTTCAGTTCTATATACAACGTGGTCCGCCCTATTAACAGTTTGGTTCCCCGCCGGGGCGGATATCAGGCACCGGACGAGAGGTACTCGCGGAGATGTGCCAGTGCCCGGCCCCGGTGGGATATCGCACCCTTTTCATCCGTCGTCAGTTCCGCAAGGGTCCTGCCGTCCACCTCGAAGATGGGATCATACCCGAATCCTCCGCTGCCGCGGGGAGTGACGATGGTGCCGTTGACGCGTCCGCGAAATATCCTGACTGTGCCCTGTTCATCGGCGTACCCGATGGCCGTCTCAAAGTAGGCGCTGCGGTCAACCTCCCCGTCGAGGAGCCGGAGGATGCCCTCCATGCCGATGGTATCCAGCACATAGGCAGCATACGGACCGGGAAACCCCTTCAGCGCACGGATGAAAAACCCCGTGTCGTCCACCATCGCCGGCTCCTGCAGCGCCTTCCACGCATACTCCGCCTTTGCCCGGGCAATGACTCCTACGTCATTATCCCTGAACTCGGGAATCTCGAGCGCCACGTGGCGCACCTCTGCGATGCCACTGAAGTACCGGGCCACCTCATGGGCCTTGTGCGCATTTGATGTGACAACGGTAATCTTCAGAGGTACCGCCCCCGCATCCGGATCTCTTCCACCCGTCCGAAGACCTCGTCCGCATCATCGGTTGTGGCGGCATATCCGTCCCTGAAGGCATGGGACAGGCGTTCGTAGTCCCGCGAGGTGCTTTCCAGGGTCTGGAAGAAGACGTGCACGTCCACCCCTCTCGCCTCGGTCTCTGACGAGACATAGGCGAGACCAAAGTCGATGAAGACCGGCACTCCTTCACGGATGATGATATTGCTCGTCGTCAGATCGCCATGGATGATGCCTCCCGTGTGCATCCGCCCGACCATCTCTCCGGTACGTTCAACGGCGGCGGGTGTCAGGACGTGCTTGAGCATCTCCCCATCCACGTACTCCATCACGATGCTGTCGTGCGTGACATCACGGATGACCGGCGTTACGACCCCCGCCCTTCGTGCCCCGGCAATCAGCCGTGCCTCGGCACGCGTACGTTCCGCGATGAGGCGGGCATCGAGGCGGGGCGTGCGGTAGCCCTTGGAGAGGCGCTGCTTGACGACATCGGGACCCCGGCGCGTGACGAGCGCCTCGGCGCCTCGTGCACCCGCCCCTGCAATCATATCCGCCCGCGCAAAGGCGGCATCCCCGTCGCCCGCCCGCCAGGTCACCTCAACCTCGTCGGAACGGAACCCCGCGTTGACCGCGGAATCGGCAATATTTAGCGTTTCGCCTGCCGCCAGCATGATCTTGCCCGTATAGGCGATCATCGCACCGTTGTCGCCGATGAACCTTCGGTCGGGGACGTAAAACGAGGCTCCCCGTTCCTCGCACATCGTCCTGACCATCTCCTGCAGGCGCCCGTTGGCCCCGACACCGCCCACAAGGAGGACCTCGTCTTTGCCCGAATGGGCAAGCGCCCGTTCGGTCACCTCGACGCACATCGCAAATGCCGTCTCCTGGAGCCCTGCGCAGACATCGGGAAGGGGGGCGGGAGATGACGATGCAGCCGAGATCAGCCCCGAGAAGGCCAGGTCCATCCCCTTCACCGTATAGGGAAGATCGATTGGTTCGCCTTCCCGCGCCAGGGCCTCAATCTGCGGGCCGCCGGGATGGGTCATTCCTTTGCCGCGGGCAAACTTGTCGAGGCCGTTTCCTATACCGATATCGAGCGTTTCGCCGAAGATCCGGTACCGTGCCCCCAGAAATCCAAGGACCTGCGTATTGGCGCCGCTCGCATAGAGCGTTATAGGATCATCGCACTTGCATGCCCACCGCCCGATCTCGACATGGGCGACACAGTGGTTGACGCCTACCAGCGGCACATCAAGGGCGAGCGCAAGTGCGCGCGCCGCTGTTCCCACCGTCCTCAGGCAGGGACCGAGTCCCGGACCGCGGGAGAACGCCACGGCTCCGATCTCTGACGGGTCGCCGATAACGGCACCAATAACCTCTTTCATCTTCGAGGCATGGTGCTGGGCCGCCTCGCGGGGATGAATACCTCCGGAGGGAGGCTGATACGGCGAAGAATACAGCGCGATGACGTCGTCTTCGCCAAAAAGAGCGGCACTGAGGTTCCATGCGGTCCCCTCAATTCCGAGTATATGCCCCTGTTCAGGCATTGCTTATTTCTTGAATTCAGTATATCCGCACTTGCCACAGGAAAGCCTGTCCTTGTGCTCTGCCATACAGACACCAGGTCCGCAGCGGGGGCAGTACTTCTTCTGGATGACAGCCTTGTCACCCTCAACCGTGTAGTACGATGAGCGCTTGGTTGCCATGATTATGCCTCCTCTGCTGCCTCGCCGGCCTCTTCTTCCGGAGCGCCCGTGCGCTTGACCAGGTGTGCCGGTTCGACGCGCTTCAGGCTTTCTTCATCTTCATAGATGCGTGCGTACCCGGTGAGCTCCTGTTTGCCAAAGCTCGTTTTGATAGAATCGAGTACTACGAGGCTTTCCTTTACATTCTGGAGGGCACAGAGCTTTCCCAGAATCATCCTGCGCGACGGGGTTGCCCCTTCAAACGTAAGGACGAAATCAAGTTCCCTCCGATTTAAAAGCCCGTTCTCTTCATCTCTGATAAATTCAAAGTCCATCGATATCCCTACAATATTGTTATGAAAATTACTTAAAAGTCTTGATCAGCCTCATCACTCTTCTCGAAGAGACTCAGAAGCCACTCTGCCTTTTTTTTGCGTTCAGCATCGACCAGAAGCGCCACAACACCCTCACACGGCTGCCCGTAGAGGACAACGGCCCCGTCGGGTGCCGCAAGCACCGCCGGGATCACCGCCAGATCCTCCTCGCCGTCGACATAGATGAGGGCAGGGGGAGCGGCTACTGCGCCCTTTAGCGCGGCAATCAGGTCGTCCGTCAGCATCCCAGGGGGATTTGTCACGTCGGTGCGGGGGGACCGGAGAAGCGGCGTCTCCCTGCAGGGAGTGCGCATGGTAATCCCGTCGATGACCGCCACATCAGGGGTTATTCCCGCGATGAGAAGGTTGCGGGTCACCATGTCACCGACCGCGATTACCATCCTGCCGCGGATGACGTCCATTACGTCCTCAACAGAAGAATAGAGGGGTCCGAAGGGTTCCTTGAAGAACCTCCGGTTCTCCCGGGGGAGGGTATAGTCCATTCAGCGAACCTTTAGTGCAATACGACCCGGCGCATCAATATTCATCTTTTGCGCAATGTCGGAATGCCGGGGGTCGATGACCACCAGGTATCCCGCCCAGTCATCGGTCAGGTTCGTTCCGCCGCACATGACGCAGGCCTCGCCATCCACCAGGCGGTGGCAGTTGCGGCACACATTCTGCTGTTTTTTACTCGCCATGGGAAGGTTTCTCCTTCTCCGCCTCGTCGGCCAGCCAGTGTTCGGTTCCTAGACCCGACTGGCGCATCGTAAGACCGATCTTGCTCTCGCGGGGTTCCCTCTCGGAAAGAGAGAGCGAAACGATACGTGCCCTGATACCGTCACCGACGGATATCTGCCGTTTTGTCTCCTGACAGACAAGCCGGCCGTTCTTCTCATCATAACTGATGAAGTCGTCCGAGATCTGGCTGACGTGCAGCATCGCATCGATAGGGCCGAGGGAGACAAACGAACCAAAACTGGTCGTCTCCACCACAACACCCTCGATCACTTCCTGCTGGGCAAGTCTGAGGACGATTGCCTCAAACTCAACGGAATAAAAGACCGCCCCGTCACCCGGTATGATATCTCCCTCGCCGATGCCGAGGATCTTTGTTACGGCAATGAAAATACCGATATTTTTGTCGATGCTTCCTTCCAGCTGTTCCTGAAGGACGTCCATGACCACCGTCTCGATGTCATCGCCCAGACGGAGTGGCGGCACCCGCACCTTGTCTTCAAGTTTCATTTTGTAATACATGAACTCACCCTGTTAGCCCCGAATGATCTCTAATCTCTTTTTTTCACGCAGATATATCACATCAATATTTCGCTTAAGCAGTGCACTTCTGAGCAGGCGGTCGTTCGTTGCCACCATGCATCCGTTCTCCACTGCATAGCGGACGATCCTTTCGTCGACGGGCACATCGGTGTGCGGACTCGTCTCCACCCGGCACCTGCCGGCAAGCCGGATGCCGACCCGTGCGGCGGCCGCATCACGCCCCCTGCCGGAAGCAATTCCCGCAAGTTCACGGGTGACATCCTCCAGGGTCACCGGTTCATACGCGCCCACAAGCGCCTCGATCTCCGAAAAGATGTCGATCCCGAACTGAACCGGGATCATCAGTGCATTGGCGTCGAGAAGGACCTTCACTTATACTAACGTCCCCATTCCGATCAGACGCCATCTGCCGCCGACCTGACGGGATATGGCAATCCTGGAACCCGTCTCGACACAGACCGGGCGCTTGAGCACCACATCGACGACATCCTTCTTCGTGTTCACCACAATACCGACCGTCACCGCCGTTCCGACCGAGAGCATCAGCGGTTCTTTATGGCGCAGCGGTTCGATGGTAAACTCGTCATCCGACCCGACAACCCGTTCCATGAGCTGTACCTGGAAGGAGAGTTTGTCCCATACCGGGGGAAGGGCACCCACACGGCCGGCAACCTGACCTGCCAGCGCATCACTCTTGGTCAGCGAGGGGTCGAGTTTCGTGCCGACACCGAGAAGGCCGCCGGGGGTCGCCGTCTGGACCTTTCGTGAACCGGCATTGATCGTCGTGATCTTCGTCTCGATGGGTTCCCAGATCGTCTGGTTTTCAATCTGGACTTTCCTTCCGGGCCGGATCTCGATATCATCGCCCTCGTTGAAGACTCCCCGGGTCAGTGATCCGCCAATGACCCCTCCTTTTACCTCTCTCCAGCTGCAGCCGGGTTTGTTGATGTCAAAGGAGCGGGCAAT
>JBFFLM010000065.1:0-6982 GCA_041554835.1 Methanogenium sp. | reverse complement strand
TTGTCTATTGCAGGCCTCTTCATCTGGATGGTAAGAATTGAGGAATAGATATCGACCTTTTGGATAATTTCTCAGGCAATTACAAGCTAAATATGCAGTTCCACCCCAGGTCGATTCATCCAAATCATATTTATCGCTCTTATTGCAGTAACAAAACCCAGTTCCTGCATAGAGATCAAAAATATCTAAAGTTGGTTGGTTATTTTTTACATTATTTATCCATAAATCAAGATAAGTTTCAATAAATTTGTGTTTCAGTCTTGTATGCCATTTAACTTCATCATAGAGGAAACCCTGAGAATCAATATATACACGATCATATATCTTCTCCATAGCATGAAATTACCCAGATATATTTAATATCTTTTCCCAAAAATTGGAATTCTAAGATTCATTCTAAAATTAATAATGTTTATATAGAACCTCAAAACCAATTTAATGACACACGTAGGAGTATCTGCAAATGTTAGCGGGACAGCCAATCATTATATTACGCGACAACGTCGAGCGCGTTGGCGGCAGTGAAGCCCAGAAATCGAATATCATGGCGGCCAAGGCAATCGCCGAAGCCGTGCGCACTACCCTCGGACCCCGGGGCATGGACAAGATGCTCGTCGCTCCCGGCGGCGATGTCGTCATCACCAACGACGGCGTGACGATCCTTCACGAGATGAAGGTCGAACACCCGACCGGCAAGCTGATCATCGAGGTTGCCGAGACGCAGGACGAGGAAGTCGGCGACGGCACCACCACTGCGACGATCTTCATGGGCGCCCTCATGGCAGAGGCCGAGGCGATGCTCGAGAAGAAGATCCACCCGACGATCATCGCCAACGGCTACCGCCTCGGCATGGTCAAGGCACTCGAGATCCTCGAGAACGAGGCGATCACCGCCACCGAAGACCGCGAGATGCTGAGGAAGGTCGCACTGACCTCGGTGACCGGCAAGACCATCGAAGATGTCAAAGACAAAATCGTCGACATCGTCGTCGATGCCGTCACCTCCGTTGCCCGGAAGGGAGACGACGGAAGCTACGAGATCGACGAGGACGACGTCATCATCAAGACCATGGTCGGCGACCAGATGAGCGACGCCGAGCTCCTCGACGGGTTCTTGATCGACAAGACCCGTGTCCAGTACGGCATGCCCAAGGTCGTCGAGAACGCACGTATCGCCTGCCTCTCCCTGGCACTCGAGACCGTCAAGACCCAGACCAAGTCCAAGATCAAGATCACCAGCGCCGACCAGATGGAGGCATTCAACGAACAGGAGCAGGAGAAGCTCCGCGAGTTTGCCGAGACCATCAAGGCACACGGCGTCAACGCCGTCTTCTGCCAGAAGGGCATCGCCGATTCCGTCCAGTACCACCTGATGAAGAACGGCATCTTCGCGATTCAGGACGTCCCCGAGACCGACCTCAAGCGCCTTGCCCGTTCCGTCGGCGCAACGATCGTCAACAAGCCCGAGGACCTCTCCGCGGATGCCATCGGCGAAGCAGGCAAAATTGCCGAGATGAAGGACATCACCATCACCCAGATCACCGGGTGCAAGAACCCGAGGACCGTCTCCATCCTTCTCAAGGGCGGCTCCCAGGTCTTCGTCGATGAACTCGAACGCGGCGTCTACGACGGCATCCGCGTGGTCATGGACGCCCTCGAGGACGGCAAGTTCGTCGTCGGCGGTGCCGCCATCGACACCGAACTGATGATGCAGCTCCAGGCATATGCCGCAACCCAGGAAGGACGTATCCAGCTCGCCATCGAGGCATTCGCACGGATCTTCGAGTCCATCCCGAACACGCTCGCCGAGAACTCCGGCTACGACCAGATCGACAAGCTCGTCGCCCTCAAGGCCGCCCACGCCGCAGGCAACAAACATGCAGGCCTCAACGTCTACACCGGCGAGATCGTCGACATGTACGAGGCAGGCGTCATCGAGCCGATGCGTGTCAAGAAGCAGGCCATCCTCTCCTCTGCGGAGACCGCATCCCTCATCATCCGTGTCGATGACATGATGCTCTCCAAGAATGCCCAGCAGATGGCTCGCGGCATGTAAGGACCATACCCCTACACCCTTTACGAACAGGCGGACCACACCCGTTCCGCCCTTTTTTTTCATTCGTTTCTCGAAAGAGCCCCGGCGCCGCAGCTCTGCCCGGAGAAGGCCGGGACATACACAGGCAGTCCGGGCTTCGCCGGCACCGGACCTCCCGGACACATGCCCGAAAACCCCCGGCCGTGCCCGTACACTTGCCGCCACTTGCGGCAGGTCAGCCCTCTGACCACCGGCCAAAAGAGGGGCAAAATAACAGCGGGAAACCCGGGGCGGGACTCCCCGCAGAGGTATATAGATTCTATAGTTTCCGCGCGGAAACCGCCGATTTTCAGGTCATAGGTTAATTCTTTTGCGGTCGCACCGGACGGCCCGGAGGCGTCACCCGGGGGCGAAAAACCCATCAATACCGGCAAATATCCCGAAATACCTGTTTTTCCCTGATTTGTGCCCAATGATAATGATAAATAATGATAGTTCCTAATTCCACATGAGGTGTTTTCATGGAGCTATTGCTGTTCCTTATACTGTTCCCGGCCTTGATGGGGTTTGTTTTTCTGGTATTCCCCAATACCAAGGCACGGGATGTAATGGTCGCACTCGCGGCGCTGGTGATCATTGCAGCTACAGTCATATTCTTCCTTCAAAACTACGGCGCCGGAACCGTGATATACGAAATAGAACCGGGGGCCGTCTCCACCGCGATGATGGCAATCGAAGTGGTGCTCGCCCTCGGTGTGCTGTATCTCGCGGCAAAATACCGCCAGTGGATCGTCGGTGCCCTCGTCGTCGTCGGCACCGGAGTGGCACTGTATGCAGAGACGCTCTTTACCGGACCCGAACACCTGAATAACCTGTTCGTGGACGAGTTCACCCTGATCATGGCAATGATCATCGGGGTCATCGGGAGTCTCATCTGTATCTTTGCCACCGGCTACATGCGGGACTACCACGGCCATCACAAGGAGATAGCCGACAAGAGAAAGGGATTCTTCTTCCTCCTCTTCGTCTTCCTCTCCGCGATGTTCGGGGTGGTCTTCTCGAACAATATGTTCTGGCTCTTCTTCTTCTGGGAGATAACAACGCTCTGTTCGTTCCTCCTCATCGGCTATGCGTGGGACGAAGAGGCGCAGAAAAACGCCTTCTGGGCGCTGCTCTTAAACCTCCTCGGCGGACTCGGGTTCGGGGCGACGTTCCTGTATCTTGCGTTCACCGACCCGTCGGGAGACCTTGTGATGCTCGACTCCCTCATTGCCGCAGGCCCCGCCATTGCGATGATCCCTGCAGCACTGATTGGATTTGCCGGGCTTGCCAAGGCGGCGCAGATGCCCTTCTCCTCATGGCTGCTGGGCGCAATGATTGCCCCGACCCCGGTCTCGGCACTCCTGCACTCATCCACCATGGTAAAAGCCGGTGTGTATGTGATCGTCCGGTTTGCCCCCATCTATGACGCAAGCTTCGTGGGCTTTCTCATCGCGCTTGTCGGCGGGTTCACCTTCCTGCTCGCATCGAGCATTGCAATATCGCAGAGCAACGCAAAACGGGTCCTTGCCTGGTCGACGATCGCCAACCTCGGCCTCATCGTCACCTGTGCCGGCATCGGCAACGCCGCGGCCGTCTGGGCGGCAATCCTGCTGATCGTCTTCCACGCGATTGCAAAGTCGCTCCTCTTCCTCTGCACCGGCACGGTCGAACACCGGATCGGCAGCAGGGACATCGAGGACATGGGAGGGCTCATCTCCATCCTGCCGAAAGTCACCATCATGATGATCATCGGCATTGCCGGGATGTTCCTTGCCCCGTTCGGGATGCTCATCTCGAAGTGGGCGGCACTCAGGGCATTTCTCGATACCCCCTACGGCATCGTCGCCGTCATCCTCATCGCCTTCGGCAGTGCGGTGACCCTCTTCTTCTGGACGAAGTGGATGGGAAAACTCCTCCAGGTCGCCTGGAAGCCGGAACCCAAACGGGAAGGCGAGGTCTCGGCGCCCGAGCTCTACTCGCTCGCGGCCCTTTCGGCAGGCGTCATCGCCATCTGTCTCGGCTTCCCGCTCCTCTCGTCGATCGTCGTCGAGCCCTTCCTTGAGGGCATCTACGGCATCGGGGCAAGCCTCGGTGACCAGAACATAGCAATCATGCTGATGATGATGGTCGTCGTCTTCATCCTCCCGATCTCGCTCCTCTTCTTCCGCAGGAACCCCAAGATGATCCCCCACTACGTGGGCGGACGTGCGGAAACGGGAGATATGCACTTTGCAGGCTCCATGGGCATGCAGCGCAAGGTGCTCCTTGGCAATTACTACTTTGAGGGCATCTTCGGCGAGGCGAAACTCGGCAAGGCAGGCAACATCCTCTGCACGCTCTTCATCGTTGTGATTGGGATCGTGCTTGCAACGGGGGTGATCGCATGATCAACCCGTTCGTCGGTGCCATCCTCTTTGTCATCCTCGCGCCTCTCCTCGGCGGCCTTGTGGCAGGAATCGACCGGAAGGTCACCGCCCACATGCAGGGCAGGGTCGGGCCGCCGGTACTCCAGCCCTTCTATGATATCCTGAAACTCTTCGAGAAGGAGAGCGTCGTGGTCAGGCCGGAGATCAACTTCTATATCTTCTGCTACCTGGTCTTCATCGTCATCACGGGGGCCATCTTCTTTGCCGGAGAGGATATCCTGCTCGTGATCTTCGCGCTCACGCTTGCCCACGTCTTCATCGTGATTGCGGCGTTTGCCTCCAGCTCGCCCTATGCCCATGTGGGTGCCGAGCGTGAACTCCTGATGATGATGGCGGTCGAACCGATGCTGATCCTCGCAGCGGCCGGGATGTACATGACCACCGGGTCGTTCTTCGTCGCAGACATCATCGACCACCAGAGCATGGGCGGCGGCCTCCTGGTCCTCTCGATACCGCTGCTCTTCATCGGCATCATCTATATCCTGACCATCAAGCTGAGAAAGTCCCCCTTCGACATCTCCACCTCGCACCATGCGCACCAGGAGCTCGTCAAGGGGCTGACCACCGAGTTTGCCGGGCCGACGCTCGGGATGTACGAAATCGCCCACCTCTACGAGACCGTGTTCCTGCTCGGGTTCGTCTGGCTCTTCTTTGCCGGAGCCCCGCTTCTGGGCATCGTCGTGGTGGCAGTCGTCTACTTCCTGGAGATTCTGATCGACAATACGAATACCCGTGCCAAGTGGCAGTTCGCCCTGCGGAGTGCATGGCTGGTGGCGCTGGTCGCGGGCATCATCAATCTGGGGGCCCTGGTGGTCCTTTAAGGGAGGGAGAAAGACAATGGCAAACATAACCAAGTCCCCGTGGATCATCCACTACGACGGATCGTCCTGCAACGGCTGCGATATTGAGGTGCTTGCATGCCTCACCCCCCTCTACGATATCGAACGGTTCGGCATCATCAACACAGGCAACCCGAAACATGCCGATATCTTCCTTATCACGGGTGGCATCAATCACCAGAACGTCGACATCGTCAAAAACACCTATGACCAGATGGTCGACCCCAAGGTCGTCGTGGCAGTCGGCATCTGTGCGACCTCGGGCGGCGTCTTCCGTGAATGCTACAATATCATGGGCGGCGTCAACGAGGTCATCCCGGTCGATGTCTACGTCCCCGGCTGCGCCGTTCGTCCCGAGGCAATCATCGACGGTGTGGTCCAGGCACTGGGCATCCTCGAAGAGAAACGTACACAGCTGGAGAAAGAACAGGGAGGCGCAAAGAAATGAAAGATCAGAACACCACGATGAGGGAGATTGCAGTCGCCGACCTGGTGAAAGAGACCGGTGCCTTCAAGGCTAAGGGATGCCGGCTCGTGCAGATCGGCTGCACCGGCATCGGAGATGCATACGAAATAAACTACACCTTTGAAAAGGGCGATGCCTTCGAGACCGTGCGGATCACGGTCCATGACGGCGATGTGCTCCCCTCGATAGCAGAACACTACTGGGCCTCATTCATCTATGAAAACGAGATCCACGACCTTTACGGCCTCACGGTGGAGGGCATGAGCATCGACTTCGGTGGCCACCTCTATCACACGGCCATCGAAAACCCGTTCAAAAACCCGCCGGAGGTCACCAAGGTGGAAAAAGAACAACCTGCACCTGAATCCGGGGGAGGTGATGCCTGATGGGCAGACAGATTGTGGTCCCCTTCGGGCCCCAGCACCCGGTGCTCCCGGAACCCATCCACCTCGACCTCGTCCTGGAAGATGAGGTCGTCGTCGAGGCGGTACCTTCCATCGGCTACATCCACCGCGGGCTGGAAAAACTCGTAGAAAAGCGCGAATACACAGATTACATCAGGATTGCAGAGCGCATATGCGGCATCTGCTCTTTCACCCACTCGGTGACCTATGCCGAGGCCGTGGAGAAGACGATGGGGCTCGAGGTCCCGCCCCGTGCCCACTACATCCGCACCATTCTGATGGAGTATTCGAGGCTGCACTCCCACATGCTCTGGCTGGGCCTTACCGCCGATGCAATGGGATTTGAAAACCTCTTCATGAACTCCTGGCGCATCAGGGAGGCGATCCTCGATGACATGGAGATGGCAACCGGTGGCCGGGTCATACAGGGCCTCTGCACCGTGGGCGGCCTGCGAAAGGACGTCCCCGACGAGATGCTCGGGCAGATGAGCGATCACCTGAAGGAGATCACTCCCCAGATGGAGGAGCTCTGCAAAATCTTCTCCCACGACACCTCGGTCCGCCACCGGATGCGTGGGCTCGGGGTGCTTTCAAAGGAGGAGATGTGGGAGCTCGGCGGCGTCGGGCCGACGGCCCGCGGCTCTAACCTCGCCCTCGACGCCCGCACCACCGGCTACTCCGCCTACGGCGAACTCGGGTTCAAACCCGTCGTGGAGAAGGAGGGCGACTGCCTGGCCCGCTGTATCGTCCGGGCAAAGGAACTGATGGCT
>JBFFLM010000064.1:0-6982 GCA_041554835.1 Methanogenium sp. | reverse complement strand
GACTGGTTCTGCATCCGTTCCGATTGGAGGAAGGATGCTATCTCATCCCCACATCCCGTAGTATCTGATAGCGTGTCCAGATATATGAATGCAGGGGAGAAAAACGGCCTATAGGGTTCCCACTCAGCCCCGTTTTTCACAAGGAGCGATCGTTCGACTCCGTCGGTGAAGAGGGCACAGGCAGTTGTGCAGGGCACATTTTCAACGATCCGAAGATGCTGTGCATACCCGGGTGCCGCAAGGGAGTGGGTTTCATTGATATATTCTCCCTTCTGCGGGGAAGATATGCAGGCAAGCCTTCCCGTGGTTCTTACGACAACACCACCGTCGCCAATCTGTCCGGCCGTGCATGACGGGCCGTACCAGAGGACCAGAATCAGTGTACAGGCATATTCCCGCGAAAATCGTCCGTTTCCGTCAGCATATGCACATATTGCCGCATGCGCCTCATCCATACCTGCCCTGACGATCTCCCGGTTTTTCACGTACCAGGCGGACATATCCCCTTGATCATCGACAGGTTCAAAAAAATCTTTTACCGCCCTGATGGCGGCTGCAACCGCTATTTCAGCACCGTGCCCCCCATGGGCGGCACTTCCAAACCCGTCTGCTACGGCCATGACGACGGCATTATCTGCCAGTGCTGCTGCGCCCCATGCATCCTGGCATGCCACGCCCCTGTTCCGGTGCCCCTTACCGGCAACAGACGCCCCACAGATGATTTTCGATCCCGCCCGCACAGAATGATTCTTATCCATGGGTTCTCTCTTCACTGGTTTTAGGCCCTGGCCATGCCCGAAAATGATTCAGAAGGCCTGAATTTCTCCCCACCCATCAGGGCCGAAGAAATCCTCGAGCACTATCTGGTCCCCCGGGCCTGACGCCGACACCTTCATCTGGCTCCTCGACAACCAGAGGAACATCTCGTGGAACCGGTGCTCACGCAGACGCACGGGGACACGGGTCGGCGGAGAGAGTTTTTTTAGCAGCCTCATATCCGCCTCGTCCAGACCGACCGCAAAGAAGAGAAATTTGCCTCCCTCCTCCCCTTCATGAATACGGGCGGCCACTTCCTTCCACCGGCCATCACCCTCAAGCATGTCAGTGGGTTCCCCGTCGGTGATCAGAAAAATCCATGGCCGGTAGTAATCGATGCCATCTTCACGGTAGGCAGCCTTTCGTTCCTCCACGAGATCTATGGCCCGCCCGATTGCCTCCCCCATGGGGGTCAGACCCTCTGCCATGAGATCAGGAGGATGAAAGGCCTCTACAGGGGAAAATTGATGTGCCACGCTGACCGTCTCACCAAAGGTAATGACCGCAACATCCACCCGCTTCCGGGCAAGTTCATCCTGTTCTATCTCCTCTTTGAAGGTCCTGATTCCCGCATTCAGTTCGTGAATCTTCCCTCCGATTGACATGGAACCGGAAGTATCGAGAAGGAGGACTGTGGGGCAATGGGGCTGCTGGGGGTAGGCGATATCCACTACGTCGTTCAGGGTGCTCATATCTGGAAAATCTCCTCGGGGAATTGTGAAAAAGGACGTATCCTGATGATATCTTAGAAATTAGGCTATAAATATCTATGGAATCGGCAACAGGGATGCAAAAAATCAGCGCCACCCCAATGAATTGATCCGGCATCCGGCGAATGCGACGAACCGGGGTACGCCTGCATCTTTTAGATGGAGCCGCTACCGCCAGAACCTTCCGATGCTTCCTCTCAGGGGATCTCCGAACTTATCATCTGAACAGATGAGAAAGATAGTTGAAACGGCAATCCAAAGGCGCAGAGAACTCAAAACAGGATCCTTACAACCAGAGGGGCCTTTTCTCAGGACTCCGATACGGACCTGCAGATGGCAAGAGTCATTTCACGGGAGAGGCGCCCCTTCCGTTTCCCTACTATTGCCGAACGCCGTATCCTGCACCGGTGCGCCAGATTGACGTAGCTCTCCTCAAAAAAATCCAGTCCACCTTCGGTAAAGTCGTGCAGGTCAACCGTTACCCAGGCCGCGTCCGACGGCTGTTTTGAAGAGATCGGGCAAACGACGATCGTTGTTGGATCGTCTCCTGAAATCACCACGGCAGGCCGTACCTTCCGGTCTCCGTGAAAGAGACCGGATGCCAGCACCACATCTCCGGTCTGAACCATAATTGGTATAATCTCGTCATTGGACACATTAAAGGCAACGACATTTACCGCATTTTGAATGCCGATAACCAGGGAACCAATTCTGTATAGCCCGCGTATTTCTTCTCCAGAGTCTTATGGAGAGGGTAGCCTCGTTTTTCGCGAAGATGCAGAGCTATCGGGCCCTGCCGCCACCAGGATTAGCCGACCAAAATAATATGGCTCAGGAGGGATTCTCTAATACTATGGAAGTTGACCCCGCCGGCCCGGATGAAAAAGAGGAATTCGTCCTTTTTGCAGAGGAGATCAACCGCATCCAGGAGGCCATCGATTCCTTCACCGGCGAAGGGTTCTCCCATATTGCCCTGATTGGAGAGCCTTTTGCGGGACAAAATCTGATAATGGGAGAGATCCGGGAAAAAAATCCAGACACCGTCTCGTATATTCCTTTCTTCAATGTCGTGAAGGGGAAGGAGGCCATCACGTCGACCTACGGGACGAAGGAGATCGTCCTGATGGACCGCTGCCATTTCCTCGCCCTGAGACGAATCGGCGGATTTGCCATGCTCGATGCATTCCTGGACATGATTTCCATGTCCGATAAAATGTTTATCACTTCATGGAACAGCTTCACCTGGTCCTACCTGCAGGCGGTCAAAGGCATTGACAAATTTTTCCCCGTTGTCATCGAGGTGCCAAAACTGGACAGTAAGACTCTCATGGAGGCAGTCCTGTCTCACTATGAAGGGGATATTACATTCATTGATGATACCGAACAACCAGAGGAACAGCCGCTGGTCACCACAAAGACCGTGCGTCTCAATCTCCCGTTCGGTCATTCACTGGATATTCCCTGGCCCTGGCTGAACATGACCTCCCGGTCCCCGGAAAAACAGGGGGAGGCAATGCCCGATATTCAGAAGGTTGTCTTCGATAAAATAACCCGGATCGCCGAGGGGAATTACGGGGTCGGCCTTAGGATCTGGGAACAGAGTCTTGACTATCCTGAGATTAAACTGAGTAAAATTCCCGAGCCACCATGTGCCATAGATCTCGACATCAATGAGGCCTTTCTTCTCAATATCGTGCTTTCCATGGAGTCGATCAGTTTCACCGATCTCGCAGAGATTGCAAGCCCCGAGATCGATATCGAACAGACCCTGTATCGGCTGACCAGCCGGGGCCTGGTGGAACAGGAGAAAGGGTACTACCGGGTCAATCCGGAAACAATCAACTGTGTCATATCCTATCTCAAACGGATACGGATGGTGTGGTAAATGGTCCTTACAACGCTGAATGAAACGGAGGGTATAGTTGCCGAATTACCATTCAGGGAATTTGACCCAGGAATGATCCTCCAGATTGTCTACATCATAGTCCTCGCCTACATCCTTGTAATGGTCCTCTCATTCGTCTTCCGCAAAATAGGCGATATGGCCGGCAGCCACAGGATTACGGCTACCATGCTCATCCCCCTCCTGAAGATCGTCATCTACGCATCTGCAATATACTTCATCGTTGCCACGGTTCTCCAGCCGTCACTTTCCCAGCTGATTGCCTTTTCCGGACTTTTTGGTGCGGCACTCGGGTTCGGGCTCAAGGACATCTTTGCCGATATCATCGGGGGTATCGTCATCGCATTCGAACGCCCCTACCAGATAGGAGACAAAATCTCCGTTCTGGGGACCTATGGTGAGGTAAAGGATATCGGCCTTCGTTCGACCCGTGTTATCACTCCGGACGATTCATCGGTCTCAATACCGAACTTTTCCGTCTTTAATGAGGCTACGGCAAGTGCCAGTGCGGGAAAAACCGAGATGATGGTCGTCATCGACCTCTTTGTCGATGCAGAAAGTGACGCAGGAGCAGCAATGGATATTCTGCGTGATGCCGTCGTCACCTCAAAATATGTCTATATCTCACCGTCACGCCCCTACACCATCCTCCTCGAGGATTTCCCCTTCTACAAACGAATCCGTGCAAAGGCCTATGTCAATGATCTGCGTTCAGAGTTTGAATTCCGTTCTGAAGTGACACGTCGTGCCTGGATTGCATTACAGCGGGAGGGGATACAACCGCCGCGGTTCCCCGCGCACATCCCGGACGCATCCCACAACAAATGATGAGGACTAAATATGGGGCCTTCCGGAGGGAGGGTGCTGCGCGCACCTTCCGAGATCCACGGTCCTGAATCGAACTAATGCCATTTTTTAGAGATTGAATCAAGGGGCCGCGGTAACAAATCAACATAAAATAGTTAATTTTACCCATAATTTATCCAATTAATTTCTTCAACCGTCCATAGGTAGATATATGCCCCGGACCAAATTACGATAGAAGGAAGCCATTATGCAAGGCAGCAAACTTTACGTTGGTAATCTTACGTATTCAGTCACAGACAAACAGCTCGAAGAGCTCTTCTCTGAATATGGTGAGGTTAAAGAAGTCAGAGTCATTGAGCGCAAGGGGTTCGGATTCGTTGAGATGGGAAGCCCCGAGGAAGCCGAGAAGGCAATGGAAGCCCTCAATGAAACCGACTTCGAGGGACGTACGCTGAGGATCGACGAGGCACGCCCTCCGAAACCCCGCAGCGAATACCGCCCCCGCTACTAAGATCGATCCCGCACCCATTGGATATTTTCAATAGTGTACGTGATACTACAGTGATTATTCACTGAATTTTTTTTGAAGGAACGAATTTTTTTGCATTGTCAAAAAAATCAGAAACTGTCTAACTGACAGATTCATTCCTCTTAACCGGAAGTAACTTTTCTCAACCGAATGGTAGAAACCTGCGACAATTATTTCGAATGGTTGCCCGCATCAGACCATTTCAGCCGGAAATTCTCCATTACTGGACGGGTGATCTCTGCACAAGAGCGTCAGTGCTGCGTATGGTATACGTCATCGCCATAACCGGCAGATTGGATTTCTCGAATCCTGCACCTTCCATGGCAATGCCGGCGGAATTTCTTTGTCTCCTTACGCCCATTATTATGAGACAAGCGGATTTTTCCGGGGAGGTCAGATGATAAAGGGTTCGGCAAGCAAGTGTCCGGTCGTACTGGTTCATGGATGGAAAAGTCATCCAAAGGTCTGGACAGCTCTTTGCACACGTCTCGATGAGGTATCGATTCCTCACTGGAATTTTTCTCACGCCCGCATGAACGCTACCCCAGCGGAGATAGCCGTATACCTCCAGGATTTTATTCACGAACAGCGGGAGAGATCCGGTTATTCGGGACCGGTTGACATCGTCTGCCATTCCGCAGGAACGGCCGTCGTCAGGTATCTGCTTGAGGTGCTGGATAAACCCTTACAGCGGGAACATATCCGACAGCTGATTGCCCTCGGACCGCCGAACAATGGGTCCTCCATGGCGGAGTTGTTCCATCACCCGACCATTGCTCCCGATCTTTTCAGGATGCTTGCAGGAGTATTTGTTCCCCGGGATTATGATCCCTCCCAGGATACCATGGCAAGGGAGCTGTGCTCCGACAGCAGTACCATGGCACAACTCAGAGAGGCGGGGATTCGTAAGGATATCATGTACAGGCTGATTCTTGCCGAAAACAGAACAGAAACGCCAGCCCTCTTTCCACACCTGAACGGAAAGACATGGGCCCATTTACCGGACGGTGATTGGGTGCTCACCTATGCAGGTGACGGTGTTATCCCGCACATCGATTCCTATCTTCCGGGAGCAGGGGTCGATATTCTCCCTTTGGATTCAGAGCGGTTCACCTCCTCACCAGATGAATATTCTCATATTGCACTTCCCTACAACAGGGAGGCCATAGATCGAATTCTTGCATATCTGCTGGCACCCTCAACACCGTCGGGAGCTGTTTGCGGGGATGAAAGGCCACAGGATACCGGAATTTCCCCGTGGCATCCCGAACGCCTCCTCCCGGACCAGTGAACTTTCCCCATATCTTCATATGCCCCCGCGTCATCTCTCCTCATGAAGAGCTATGCGCAGTTTCTGGCAGACCGTGGTAATCGCACTGATCCTCATCGTCACCCTCCTCTATGTGATGGACCTGGTCGCATTCTCCGGTGTCCGTGAGGCACAGGTGCGCGAACTTCCCCCCACGGAAATACGTGAATATGAAGGGGAAGACCTCTCCTCGATAACAGCGTTTCGTGAGAACTCCATAAGAGGGCCACAGTATATTGCCACCGGTTCCTACACTCTGAGCGTTTCGGGGCTGGTCAACGAAAGCAGTGAATATAATTACACAACCATACTCGGGACATTTCCTCATTACTCGAAGGTCGTCACCCTCTACTGCGTGGAGGGGTGGGACGTCACCATTCTCTGGGAAGGGGTCCTCGTCCGCGATCTTCTTGATGCGTCGGGTATCTCTCCTGCGGCACGAACGGTGATCTTCACCGCTTATGACGGATATACGACATCCTTTCCGGCGGACTACTTCTACGAAAACGACATCATAATGGCCTACTCGATAAACGGGGTCACTCTTCCTCCCGAACGGGGGTATCCCTTCCAGCTGGTCGCCGAGGATAAATGGGGATACAAGTGGATCAAATGGATAACGGCGATTGAACTCTCGGACGATGTCACGTATCGGGGCTACTGGGAACGCAGGGGATTTTCTGATTCCGGAGACCTCGACAGGAGTTTTTTTGACTAAGCGGAGTAAACCATCATGAAACGACGCATAGCACAATTCTGGGTTTCCCGTACTCTTCTCGTACTGACCCTCCTCATTGTCCTGACCGGATTCGGGATCACCCACCCATCTATTATAGAACAGGCCACATTCGGGCTTCTGCAGAAATCAACGTCCTACATCATTCATACGCTTACCTGGGGGCCGTTTC
>JBFFLM010000063.1:0-6995 GCA_041554835.1 Methanogenium sp. | reverse complement strand
GGTATATTCGGCTTCCTCGACGGCGCCGATGGCCATACCGGTCGCCGGGAGTTCCAAAAATGTACCATCACCGCCACGGCATACGAGCGGCGGGTTGTGCCCGGCATTCACATAGGTGAGCGAACAGCCCGTGGCATCCAGGACCCCATAGAAGAGGGTAACGAACATACCGGTCTTTGAGTCTGCGGAGATAATCGTGTTTGCATCCCTGATCGCATCGGCTGGCTCCTTTCGATGCCAGATCGCGTTCACCCGGACCACGATCCGGGAGAGGGCCATGAAGAGGGCGGCCGGGATCCCCTTTCCCGAGACATCGGCGATGAGGATCGCGAGCTGGTCCTTTCCCAGGTGGACAACCTCGAAGGGGATCACATCAAAGAAATCTCCGCCGACCTCTTTCGCCATGATGCTCTTTGCCGCGATATCGAAATGGTCGATCTGTGGGATTGTTTCCGGGAGGAAGCTCTGCTGGATCTCGGCGGCAATGGCAAGCTCGGTCTTTTTCCTCTCCACTTCTCGCAGCAGGTCATCCCGTTCCGCCTGCATTTTCCGCTCATGCTCAAGGTTCCTGATGACGAAGGCGAAGATGAACATCCCGCCGGCGTTTGCGAGGATAAAGGGGATTGAAAACAACCTGACCACCTCAAGCGCCTGTTCGAAGGGCTGGCAGAGGGCGAGGACAAGGAGCAGATGCAGCCCCTCCATCAGGACTGCAAAGGAGACGACGATTGTCATGGAAGGGAATCTTCGCCCGTTGGCAAGCCAGATCAGGCCGCCGAAGAGCCCGGCGAGGACGGTGGAGATCGTGCAGGGCACCACGGTGAACCCCCCCAGGCTGGCGCGGTAGAGGGCGCCGATCAGACCTGCCCCGAGGCCGACCACCGGCCCCCCCACCAGCCCGGCAACCATCGGCCCCAGGTCGCGGACATTGACGTATGCACCAAGGACCTCAAAACCCCCTTCCGTACCGTAGATCGAGAGGGCACCGAAGACCACGATCAGGATGAGCCGGTTCCGTATAGTGAGGTGGCCGTCGAGGACCTCGGCAAAGAACCTGCTCCGTGTCATGAGGTAGGCGACCACGATGAAGACACTTGCCAGCTGAATGAGGAGAACCAGCAGGGAGAGGATCGTCTCGGCCATATAATACCCGTGTAAGAGTTGCACCGTTTCTCTTTATATCCTATGGTGGTATTCTCTCCCTGAATCCTCCTTCCGATTCCTTTCAGGTCATTGGGGAACGACATTATTAACCGCCTGAAGAACAGAGGAAGATCACGGGGAATTAGCGTGGAAACCACAACAGCAGCACAGGGGGACGTCAGTATAATTACAATTGCCGGAAGGATCGATACCGTGTCCGCACCGGAGCTCGAACAGGAGATCAACCGCACCCTCGAAGGCGGCACAAGGAAGATCCTCCTGGATTTTTCCGGAGTGATATATATCAGCAGCGGGGGCCTGCGGGTGCTCCTTGCCACGGCAAAGAAACTGAAGGAGCCGGAGGACCGCTACGGGCTCTGCTGCCTCTCTGCGGACGTGCATAAGATCCTCCGTCTCGCCGGTTTTACATCCATTTTCTCTATCTATCCCACCGAAGGAGAGGCGCTTGCCGCGTGGTAGCGATCCCCTGGTCCCGCAGCAGTGGCAGCCGGCACCCGGCTGCAGTAAAGCGCTAATCTATCCTTTCATCCGGAAGGTCGACACCACGTCGTCCAACTCGTTCCTTCTCCGGACACCAGACGCAATCATTCTCATTGACCCCGGAGGCCTCCCGGAACAGTCATCACATATGGTATCGCTCATTCACGCGGTCCAGAAAGATGAGCCTCTCCCGCTTGTGGTGTTCCTGACGCATAGCCATGTCGACCATTACCTTGGCGCACTCTTTGCATCCTCTCTCTCCAGCCCGGAGACTGCTGTGGTGGCCGTCCAGGAGTACGGGGCAGGAGTAGTTGAATCGGCTGATCGCCGGATGACGCAGGCGGAGGTGCTGGGCCGGGAACTCGCACCGTTGCGGGTCGACCTTCCCCTCCTTCCTGCTGACCGGGGGTCAGACCATTGTACATATGCAAATGGTGCAGCCGTCACGATCGTGCCAGGGCCGCCGAAGTCCGGGCCCTCGTGTGAGGAGATATCCTTTGGGGAGGGTCCCCGGATCGTGGCCTACCATACGCCCGGGCACAGCCCGGACAGCTGCTGTTTCCGTATGGGCGGACTTCTCTTTACCGGAGACCTCCTCCTTGCCACCAGCCCGGGCATTGCCGGTATCTCCGGCTGGGACCAGGAGGCGCTGATCCGGTCCCTCGATGAGATGCGTGCGCTCCTCTCCGAAGGCGGGATCGAAGCGGTCTGCCCCGGACACGGCTACGTGCTCACGACAGAGGACGCCATCCGGATGATCGACTCGGTCCAGAGGGACGCGCACCGCCTCACCGGGATTGCGGAGCTTGACCCTGAGCGTGCCCGGAAGACTGCCGCATTTGCCGAGGACTGCATGGAGCAGGTGCACGAGCTTTTCACGGTGATGGCCGGGCGGCTCTATTATGTCTCCCATATGATGGAAGAACTCGAGGAGCCCGGTATTGCCGGAGGGCTCGACGCCCTGATCCGCGGGGACCTGATCGACGATGTGCTCGAAAGCTTCGATGCATTCAACCAGGAATATCATTCGGGGGTCTATGTCCCCCTGAACCTTGCGCTGAAGGGCGGGCAGGTGGTCGGCAAGCTCCAGCGATCCTTTGACAAGGATCAGCTCGCACAGATCATCGATCCCACCGTCGTACGGCGGGCAGAGCGGCTGCTTGGCGACTACATCACCATGCTCCGCGGGTTTGACCCCCCAAGCGAAATCGCGATGTATGACCTCCGGCAGCTCATCGAGGACTGCATCAGCGGCCATACCATACGCTCAAGTACCGACGATGATGTGCTGGCATCGGTCGACGACGAAGCGGCGTTCGGACGAATGCTCCTTGCCCGGATCGGGATGCCGCCGCTCCTGGCCGATACCGACGTCACCCTGGATCTCGGTGCCGGGAAACTCCCGGCTCTTACCGACCGGGACCGGTTCCTCGACCTTCTCACATATCTCCTCGAAGACCTCGTAGGGTGCAGGGCTCCCGCGATCACCGTCCGTATCGGGAGGGACGATGGCGCTGCGGTTATCTCCATCCGGGGCGAATCTGCCTCTGGCGGCACGAAGCCCTACCGGTTCCTCTATTCACTCTGTGAGCGGGCGGGCGGCACCCTTGACTTCAACGAGCAGGCAGGCTCGCGGCAGTTTACGATCATGGTTGCAAATGGTGTCTGATACTCGCCGGACCGGTCTCCTGCTGTCACTCTGACCATTTTATGATTTTCACATCTGGATTGAGGATAACCCGGATTGATTTTATCGTCTCGACCTGTCGTTTGCCGTCTTCTGACTACGAAAAAGAATGGATGGGTTGATCAGGTCCCGCAGCCCTTGAAATTCCCGCTGCACACGACGTATTCGTTCCCGTCGCTTCCCTCCACCAGGCGGTAATAGGTGGTCTTGTAGTACAGGTTCTGCTCGACCGGGTTGGCGTACACATAGTCTGTCCAGCCGGTTCTGTTCTCGCGGGCTCCAAGAACTATCTCGAACCGGAATGGTTTCCCGGTGACGTCGGTTTTATACCGGTAATTTTCACCAACCATCCTTATATTGTCTCCATGGGCGACCATGGCCACATCGCTATCGTACACGAAGACATAGAGCGCCGGGTTCTCCGGGTCCCAGTACGGGGCTTTCTGTGCATTGATCGCCTGGAATGTGCCTTCGGCGTCCTCTGCAATATCTGCGGCGGTCATGTTCACGAGCGCCATCACCTCGGCGTCGCTGATGACCTGCCGTGCGCAGCCGACCCCGAGGTAGCGGTACAGAATCCGTTCGTATTCACTCACCCCTGAGGCATCCCTCTGGTCACGCACGGTATTCAGCCCCTGCTGGAAGGCCTCGACCAGCAGATCCGGGACGTCCATGCTGAAGATGAAGTAGAGATCATCCTCGCTTAAAGTATATACTGTCTCGTAGGCATTCGGATCCGATGCTGTCCTGAGCATCTGGTGCCGGCCGGCAAGATCGCCCGTTGCCCAGAGGTCAATCTCCCCTGCCTCCAGCATCCGGACGAGCTCCTCGGAAGTCCCTCTATTGATAATCTGTGAAGGGTCCACTCCGCGGGAGATGAGCATGCCATTTTCGACAGAATCCTCCACCACGCCTGTCCTGTACTGGTTCAGGTCCTCGGGCGAGGAGATGATGATGTTCTTCGCGATCGGTGCGAAGACGACAAAACTGGCCTTGGTAAACGGCCCTACCCACTTGTAGAGGGGCTCTCGCTCCGCGGTACGGACGATGGGGAAGAGGACGGTACCGCCATCCTGCACTGCCTCGAATCCTTGGGGCAGCGGGACGATACTGACCTCTGGGGGCTGGTTCGCTACCATGTGCCCAAAGACCGCATTCAGGATATCGACGGAGATGCCGGTGACCTCCCCGTCTTCTTCATAATTATACGGCGCCCACTCCTCGGTCAGGTAGGTAAGCTGTGCAAGCCCCACCGCGGGAATTTGGCGGCCCAAGATTTTCTCATAGGTGCTGATCCCCTCGGCGTCTTTCTCGGCCTTGATGGCATCCAGGGTCTGCTGGAAGGACTGGACGAGCGAATCGGGGACGTCCGTGCTGAAGGCATAGTACCCCTCAAGTTCCGGCAGGGTAGAGACGACCCTCAGGGCATATGGGTTTCCGGTTACCTGGTAGGTGAAGTATTTTCCCGCGACTTCCGGATAGGCCCAGAAGTCGATCTCGCCGTCCAGGAGCTTCTGGACCAGTACTGTTGCTTCGGTTTCCTGCACCAGCTGGTCCGGTTCGACTCCTGCATCCAGGAGCTGGAGCATGGCGACATCATCCCTGATCACCCCGATACGGACCCCCTCGAGGTCATCCGGGAACTCGATGGTGGCAGGGTGGTCCGGCCTGGCGAAGAGGGCAGCGGTATAGGGATAGATGGGTCCTGCCCACTTGAAGGACTGCTCACGCCCGGGAAGCCTTGCAGTGGTGAAAACCACGGTCTTCTCTCCGGTGAGGGCCGCCTCATACCCCTCTGTCCAGTATACCAGCTGGATCTGGTCATGCGATACGGGCTCACCCATCCTTGCGGTGATCTCATCCAGGAGATCGACAGAGATTCCCTTCAGGGTCCCGTTCTCTTCGTAGTTGTAGGGCGGTAATTGTTCGGTATAGAACGAAAGCTCGTTCATGGACACGGTCGCCGATTCTTCGGTCACGCACCCGGAGGCAAGGAGTATCGCTCCCAGGAGCAGCAGAATGAGATGAAGGGTCGCAGGATTTCGTGGTGATGGCATGAATGGGAATAGCCAGCATCTGTTATTAATTCACTGGTGTCGAAGGACGTGATCTGATGTGAACTGTTGTGTCTCCGCCAGGGATGGATACACCTTCCAATCACCGACACCGCGGAATCGCTATACCCTGTTCATCCGGTTATGATCCATTATATATTTGGTCGCTTAGGTAGACTCCTGTCCCCACCTTACCAGCCATCATCCACCGGAGCAGCGACACTGGTGACGGTCATGTCGATTGCAATGTCCACCTATCCCGAGCCAATTCGATAGCTGCACTATGGCCGGAATTCACGCCACGGCAATCTGCATGAAGGCGTTATGATGGTATTATTTATCCTTACATTCTTCCTGGTCAGGGACAGGAAATCGACAGGGTTTTGAATTCCGTGGGATTCATTCTTTTTTAAAACGTGGTATTTTGTTCATCAGCCGAAGAGCCCACCAGGCAGTACCTTATCGGTCCTGCCCGGCAGAGGTCCTTTAAATCTGTTCTGCTGTCATTTGTCAACTCCCGCGAACGCTCTCTCTCTCTCTCTACGCGCAGGTGTCATGCTCCTTGTCACGGCATCACGTATGCTCTGGTCTTTAATGAACAGGCTCGCCAATCCACTGTGTCCTGTTCGAGTGGATCCATGGTTAGATAATCGGCTCCCGACGACCAGCGGGGACGGGACACCGGGGATACTATTATTGGATCTCACTCCAATGGGACACCGCTCTGATATGGCAGCAATGGTTCTCCGGGACCTTCGTTTCCCGGTGTAGGGAATGCGACAGGAATCATCAGAGCAGTCGATGAGAATGGAGGTTGAGTGAAATGACCATGTTCTACATGAGATGGGAATTAAATCCAATGTTAGTCTCTCCCGATCCGGAAGAGCGAGGGAAGCTTTGGATAACAATGCTTGAGATGGTGAAGGCAGAACTGAAATCCGGTGCGTTAACTGACTGGGGAATGTGCAGCGACTCGAGTGGAGGCTATGCTCTTGCTGAAACGGATGAACAATCGTTACATGTTATGATTCAGGGATGGATTCCGTACGTCATTTTTGATATCAAGCCGGTGTTGACAGCCGACCAGTGTATCGCAGACATACAAAAGGCAGCAGCTGAAGCAAAAAAGTAGATATGCCTATTTATCCCCTATTTTCTGGTTTCTCCTTCGATTCTATCTAATAAATATCCGTTCTCCCCCATCCCGGACCGGTAAACCTGGAAGGTTATGCAGGACTTTTTTGCTGCAAAAATATGCACCTCTCCATGCTCCATTCCCTGCATCTGAGGCGCTCACGTATCGGGCTCCTGATTTCACTGGACCCAGACCTGATGTGCCATCCGGGCCATCTCAATGAATCAGGTGTCTCAATGTCCCCTTCACACGGCAGGGATCCGGTCCGGGTGTTTCCTGAAGAGGTGCTGATCAGAGTTCCGGATTCTCCACCCATTGCGAAAGAGTGCCCATCTGCCTGAACGCCTCCAGCATGGGAAGTTTGATACCCGAACGACGGGCATTACGGAAAAACCTCCATCGATCCTGGAGCCTTGGCCCGTTCTTTCCTTCCGGGGAGAGAAGATAATCAAGTGTTTCCCGCTCTTTTTTCATC
>JBFFLM010000062.1:0-7003 GCA_041554835.1 Methanogenium sp. | reverse complement strand
TTCTCGTCCCACCCGAGTTCATCGAGGGTTGCGGGGCCGGCCGGCCCGCAGGGATATGACGTTTTGCTCATGGTCTGCTCCTTTGGAAGTAGGTAGAATTCGGAGGGTCAAATGCTTTCTTTAAAGTGGAAAGGAAAAGAGTTCCCGGAAGTATTACTCCTTCAACTCCAGCACGAGCGGACAATGGTCCGACCCGTAGATATCCGTAAGCATGGAGGATGCCTTCACCTTCGGGGCAAGCCCCTCGTTTACAAAGAAGTAGTCAATCCTCCAGCCGACATTGCGCTCCCTCGCCCGCGTCTTCAGGTCCCACCATGAGTAGTGCCCGCCCTCCTTTTCGAAGATGCGGAAGGTGTCGACGAAGCCTGCACTGATAAGGCGGCCAATCCATTCCCGCTCAATCGGCAGGAACCCTGATATCTTCTCGTTCTCCTTTGGGCGGGCAAGATCGATCTCCTTGTGGGCGGTGTTCACATCCCCGCAGATGACGACGTTTTTGCCATTCTCCACGAGGGCCGTTACGTAATCCAGGCACTCCTCGTAGAAGTCGAGCTTGTACTGGAGCCGCTCTTTTGAGGCCTTGCCGTTCGGGAAGTAGATGTTGCAGAGGCAAAAGCCCGGATGTTCGGTCACCATCACCCGCCCTTCGCCGTCGAACCTGCCGGTCGCAAATCCGTGCCCCTCGGACAGCGGCTCCTTCCGGCTGTAGGTGACGACGCCGCTGTAGCCCCTCCGCTCGGCCCAGGCAAAGGAGGAGAAGTAGCCGGGCGGGTGCCGGACGGACGCCGCAAGCTGGTCCGGGTGGGCCTTCGTCTCCTGGATGCAGACGATGTCCGCCCCCTCGCCGAATATCTCGGTAAAATTCCCCTTCTTTGCGACCGCCCGTATGCCGTTCACGTTCCAGGAGATGATTTTCGTCGTCTTTGCCGTACCCATATTTCCACACCCGTCTGACCTGTTCAGGGCTGCACCTCAGCCCTCTTTTTCTCATTATGCGTCTCATTCCTTAAAATCTGCCCGGCCGGCAGCGTATACAGGAGTCCCCCGGAATACGCCTGTCGGGCAAAGATATATGAGGGCTTCTGCTATAGGTAGCGCATTGGCACATTGGGGGTGTCTGATGAAGATTGGCATAATAGGGGCAGGATTTGGGGGACTGTCCGCCGGTGCGCTGCTCGCACAGGCGGGATACGACGTCACCATATTTGAGAAGAACGAATGCATCGGGGGCCGGGCGAGCATCTACAACGAGAACGGGTATACCTTCGACATGGGCCCGTCATGGTACCTTATGCCAGACGTCTACGAGCGCTTCTATGCAGCGTTCGGGAAAAAACCGGAGGATTATTTTGACTTGCCACGGCTCGACCCTTCATACCGGGTCTACTTCGGCGACGAGAAGGTCGTCGACATTGCCGCCGACCTGGAGACAAACTACGCGCTCTTCGACACCTTTGAGGAGGATGGGGCAAAGAAGCTCAAAGCATACCTTGCCTCGGCAAAGGAAAAATACGAGCTCTCCACCGACATCCTCTATAAGGACTACCGGTCCGTCCTCGACTTTTTCGACGGAAAACTTATCATGGAGGGGCGAAAGATGCACCCCTTCGAACACCTCGACACGTTCGTCGCGAAGTACTTCACGAGCAGCGAGGCCAGAAAGATCGTCGAGTACTCGATAGGATTTCTCGGCGGGGCGCCCGACAACACCCCGTCCTTCTACCACATCATGTCCCACATCGACCTCACGATGGGCGTCTTCTACCCCGAGGGCGGAATGCGAAACGTCGCCCGGTCGATCGAGGCGATCGCGGCATCCCACGGGACAAAGGTCCGCCTGAACGAACCGGTAACAAAAATCGAGATCGAGAACGGAACAGCGACCGCCATCGTGACCGACAACGGCCGCTACCAATGCGACCTCGTCCTCGTCAATGCGGACTATGCCTTCTGCGAGCTCGAACTGCTGGACAAAAAGCACCGGACCTACAGCGAACACTACTGGGAAAAGAGAGTGATGGCGCCGTCTGCAATGGTTGCCTACCTCGGCGTGAACAAACAGTTCGAAAGCCTTGCACACCACACCCTCTTTCTGGACAAGGACTGGGAGGACGGGTTTGATGTCATCTTCGATCCCGACAAGGCCGCCTGGCCGTCGCACCCGTCCTATTACGTAAACGTCCCGTCGAGGACCGATCCGACGGCAGCGCCCGAGGGAAAGGATACGCTCTTCATCCTCGTCCCGCTCGCCCCGGGCCTTGAAGACTCCCCCGAAATCCGCCAGGATTTCCTGGACAAGGTCCTCGACGACCTGGAGAAAAAGACAGGGGAAGATATCCGGGGAGCCATCGAGGTGCAGCGGATCTTTGCGTTGAACGACTTCAAAGACCGGTACAATGCCTACAAGGGAACGGCGCTCGGCCTCTCTCATACACTCCTTCAGACGGCGCTCTGGCGTCCTGCGCACAAGAGCAAGAAGGTGGACAACCTGTACTATACCGGCCACTACACCCATCCGGGCATCGGGGTCCCGATGGTGCTGATCTCGTCGCACATCGTTGCACAGGAGATCCAGGACGCCTATCCACGGGAAGGAGGGGTGAACCAGGGCGTATGATGCACAGGAAGCTCTTTTCTATCTTCAAACAGGGGAGCACGACGTACTTCTACAGTACGGTCTTCTTCCCCCGGCAGGTCCGCGCAAAGGTCTTTGTCCTCTACAGTTTCGTGCGGGTGGCAGACGACTACGTCGACGCCATTCCCCAGCAGGCGGAGGCGTTCCATGCCTTCCGGGACGCCTACCGCAAGGCCCGTGAGGGGACGCCCGCCGGCGATGTCGTCATCGACTCCTTCGTCGCCCTGATGGAGGAGTGCCGGTTCGACCCCACATGGGTGGAGGCATTCTTCGCCTCGATGGAGGCGGACCTCACCCACACCCCCTACCAAACAGTGGGGGACCTCGAGATCTACCTGCACGGATCGTCTGAGGTGATCGGCCTCATGATGGCACGGATTTTGGAGCTTCCCGAGGCGTCATGGGAGGCCGCCCGGTCTCTCGGCAAGGCGATGCAGCTCATCAACTTCATTCGCGACATCGAGGAGGACTGCCGGATGCAGCGCACCTACCTCCCCGCCGCGGAGTACGAGGCCTACGGCCTTGCCGACATCACGGAGTCGGACGCCCGGCGCGACCCGGAGTCATTCGGGATGTTTCTCCGCGACCAGATCGACCGGTTCGAAACATGGCGTAATGCGGGCGAAGCGGGGTACCGGTACATCCCCTTCCGGTATTTGATCCCCATCCGCACCGCCTCGGACATGTACTCCTGGACGGCACGGGTAATCGCCAGCGACCCCATGGTGGTCTTCCGGGAAAAGGTGAAACCGACGCCCCTGCGGGTAGTCTCCGGAGTGGCGCGAAACATCGTATGCACGCCCGCGGGGGGGCGAACCGACGCCCATGTCCTTCGCTGACGCGACCGCACGGGACCGGGTCCACACCTCCCTGCACCTCGCCCTCACTATCTCGCGATTCCGGTTCTGGATATATACCGGCGGGACCTACGTCGTCGGAGTAGCCCTCGGGACACCCGACTGGGAAGTCTTCTTCACCCCCGCCTATTACCTCTACCTCCTCTACTTCTTCATCCCGGCAAACATCTTCATCTACGGCGTCAACGACCTCTGGGACGGTGCGACCGACGGCATCAATCCAAAAAAACAGGAGAAGGAGCACCTCCTCATCGACGGGGAGCGCCGCGACCTCGTCCTCCTCCTCACCGTCGTCGCAGCGTTTTCGGCAGCACTCCTTCTCGTGCAGGACTGGACCGGACGGGGAATCTTCCTCGCCTTCCTCTTCCTTGCCTACTTTTACAGCGCCCCGCCGCTCCGGTTCAAGGAGATCCCCGTCCTCGACTTCTCCTCGAACATGCTCTACATCATGCCGGGCATCTTCGGGTTCTATCTCGCGGCAGGCGCCCTCCCCTCGCCGCTCCTCGTCGCGGCGGGCTTCTGCCACATCGCCGCGATGCACATCTTCTCGGCCGTCCCCGACATCGACTGCGACCGGAGGGCGGGCATCACGACGACCGCGGTATGGGCGGGATATCGGCCGGCACTCCTCCTCTGCCTCGCCTTCTGGACGCTCTTTGCAGCGATCGTCCTCGTGCTTGCAGGCGGCCACCCCCTTGCCCTGCCGGTGCTCATCTACCCGGCACTCCCCGTCCTCCTTCTCCTGCGGGGAACCATTGCCGTCGACCGGATCTACTGGTACCTGCCGTTTGTCAACACCGCCCTCGGGGGGCTCGCCTTTACCGCCCTCGTGTACCTGAAGATGTAGGAGGCCGCGAGAGAAGAAAGGACAAAGAGCGGCAAGAGAGCGGAAAGGGAACAACAGAAAAGAATTTGGAACGGAGAAACGCGAACCGGAGAGAGATGGAAGAACCAAGGTAAAATGGAGCCATTCGATGAAACAAATCCACCCCCCGAATACCACCACTCTCGTCCTTCTCGCGGGTATCGCCCTCTTCCTCGCCGGGCTTGCCGTCGTCCGGTTCGGCGAGGGGCCGGCCTACCCGGCCGTCTCGACATTCTTCATCCTCGCCATCGCCCTCCCGCCCTATGCGGCACTCGTCCACTGGCTCTCGTGGAGGAAAGGGCTCGCCCTCGTCGCCATCCTCTCGATCCTCCCCGCGGCGGTCGAGGGGCTGGCGGTCGTTACCGGCATCCCCTATGGCCACTTCACCTACTCGGCGGCGCTCGGCGGCATGATCGGGGGCGTGGTTCCCCGGACGGTCCTTCTGGCTTATCCTCCCATTCTCTTCGCTGCCGCCACCGTCGCGTCCCGCACGGTGCAGGGCACGCCCGGACGGATTCTGCTGGCAGGCGTCATCGGCCTTGCCATCGACCTCGTCTTCGACCCGGCGGCGGTCCATGCGGGGTTCTGGGCGTGGGACGTCCCGGGGGCGTATTACGGCGTGCCGCTTGTAAATTTCCTCGGCTGGGCGGTAACCGGGACCATCTATGCAGCAATCTTCTTCCTTGCGACACAAAAAGAACTGCTCCGGGACGGGTGCGTCCCGGTGATGGCCCTTGCGGGAGGCTACTGGACCGTCAGCCTCTGGACGGGCTACCTGATAGGGAACGGGCTCATGCTCCCGGTTATTCCCGGCATCGTGCTGATGGCTATCATGGCCCGTATGCTGCTTCGCCCGGCCTGCCCCTGGCTGCCCTCTCCGGTCACCGGCGAATAAGAATCGTCTTCGTCCGGGTGTACCGGTCCATCGCCCCGTAGCCGTTCTCCCGCCCGACACCACTCCCTTTCACTCCGCCAAAGGGGACGTCGGGCGGCAGGCGGAGATGCTGGTTCACCCAGACGACGCCCGCCTCGAGGGATTCGGCCGCCTGCAATGCATTATCGAGGCTTTTCGTCCAGACCGACGCCCCGAGCCCGTACTCGCTCGCGTTTGCGATGGCGACCGCCTCATCGAAGGAGGCCGCCTGCATCACGGGGAGGACGGGGCCGAAGACCTCCCCGGACCAGACCGGAGCCCCGGGGACGACGTCCGTCATCAGCGTCGGCTCGAAGAACCAGCCGTCCGCACACTCCGCACCGCGGGGGACGCCGCCGCCCATGACGACCGCCCCCTCGCCGCGCTCCTCTGTCGTGCGGACCGCGGATGCAATGCGCTCCCGGCCTTCCGGGCTGTTCAGGGGGCCCATGGTGACGCCCTCCGCAGTGCCGGGACCGGTGACGATGGCGGCGATATTCGCCTTCAACAGCTCCATGAACGGGACATAGACCGCCTCGTCGACGATGAGCCGTTTGACCGCGGTGCAGGTCTGCCCGCAGTTGTAGAACCGGTTCCGGACGGCGCCCGCCGCCGCCGCTTGGAGGTCGGCATCGGCACAGACGATCATCGCATCGCTCCCCCCGAGTTCGAGTGTCAGGGGCGTTGCATGCCGCCCGGCCCGTGCCGCGACCTCCGCTCCGGTGGCGGCGTCGCCGGTGAAGGAGAGGTGCCCGAGGTCCGGGTGCGAGGCAAGGGCGGCACCCGCTTCGGGACCGCTGCCCGTTACGATATTGAGGACACCCGGCGGGAGGCCCGCACTCTCCATGAGAGCGGCGATCCGCAGCGTGGTCAGCGGCGTCGAACTGGCGGGTTTGAGGACCACCGTGTTGCCGGCACAGAGGGCGGGGCCAACCTTCCACGCCGCAATCAGGACCGGCATATTCCACGGGACAATCGCCCCGCAGACACCGACCGGCTCCTTTCTGACGAGGGCAAAGCCATAGGAGGCAAGCGGCATCGACTCTCCGCGAAGCGACCCCGAGACCGAGTGGTAGTACTCGAGGACATTCGCACAACCCTGCACCTCGTTTCGTGCCTCATGGAGGGGCTTTCCCTGCTCTTCGGTAAGAGAGCGGGCAAGGTCGTCCTGCTGCCCCCGTATCAGGCGGGCCGCCTCGCCGAGGACCTTGCCCCGCTGCCGTGGGTCCATTTTGCCCCAGGCGTCCCCTGCCGCCGTCGCCGCCGCAACCGCCTGGTCGATATCCTCGCCGGTGCCCGCCGGGACCTCGTCAATGACATCCCCGGTCGCGGGGTTGAGGACTGCAATCGTGCCTCCGCTCACCGATGCAACCGCTCTGCCGCCCACTCTCATCTGCATACCTGATGCATATCACCGTACTGGGTGGTAAAATTACCGAAGGCGCATCCGGGAACTCTGCGGGAGGAGAAAAAAGAATCAGGAGATGTAGGTTCCTTCCGGTTCCTTGTCAAAATCAATCTCGTCCAAAAACGGCATCAGGCATTTGATATAGGGAACCTGCTGTTTGCCGGAGACCCGCTGCCCGACCGAGAGCACCGTAACCTCCAGCGGAAACTCCTCGAGCCGCCCTAAAAATGTCGGGTCGCTCTCCGATGCAAACCGGATGAAGGAGGTGACCAGGATGAAGGGGCGATAATCCTCGGGTTCACCGGCATAGGTCTCAAGGTCCTGT
>JBFFLM010000061.1:0-7045 GCA_041554835.1 Methanogenium sp. | reverse complement strand
TCCGGCAGTGACCCTAACCATCCATGCGGTCCTGAACATTCCCGGTCACCTCCCGCAATATATAGGCCACGGCCTCGTCGAGGCGGACTTCGGTCGCCTCAATGATAGCGCGTTTCTTCTCCTGTGCTGCCGCAAGGATCTCCTCGGCCCCGGCGGTTGCCTCTGCTTCTGCATCAGAGATCATGGCCTTCACCTCGGCGGCGGCCCTCTCGCGGGTATCCTGCGCCGCCTTTCGCACCTCTTCGCGTGCCCGGCTTAGCCGGGCATCAGCCTCATCCCGTGCCCGTTCGATCACCGCAAGCGCCTCAGCCTCTGCCTCCTGTATCCGGATAATCTCCTGAAACGGCACGCACGTCCCCCGTGTGTGATGATATCCCCGCCATTGATAAAGCATTTACCCTCGTTTTGCCCCATGACCCGGCCGACAGGCAGAATGACTCCAGCTGGCAAGGATCTTTCAGGTTTTTAAAACGAACAGGGGGATAAATGATGAGGAAAGGAGGGAGCCGGCATCCGAACTGCGGCCACAAACCCAATGCAAAATCCGTAAATTTAAGTATCTTTCTCCCCAATCTATGTAGGCACTACGACACCTGCTGATATAGTGTAGTCCGGCCAATCATGCAGGACTCTCACTCCTGCGACTGGGGTTCGAATCCCCATATCAGCATCTTTCTTTTGGTTCTGTTCCTGAATCTATCCAGTTCGTTTATTCTCATATCCCGTACGTGTTTCCGGCAGGATTGCTTTTAAAAAATAATTCAAATTCTTTATAAGCGTTTATTCGGACATTCTACTATGCTCAGTGAATCTATCAGGAATAGAACAGTTATTTCTTCTTTATTTCTGACACTCTTGATTCTGTCAGCGCTCGCCGGAACAGCTTCCGCATGCACGATATTCGCTGTCACCCCCGGTGCATCGGACGACGGTTCGATGTATGCCGGCCATACCAATGACGGTGTCGGGTTCGACTGGAGACACCATGATGACATCAGCCTGACCTATTTCCCTCCGGCAGATCATGCACCGGGAGAGAGGCGGGTCGTTGTATTCGATCCCGCCAGTGGTTCCGATGCGGCGGGGCATGCGACGGACGAAGGTTCGGCCCCTGTTCTGGGGTATATCGATCAGGTGCCGCACACCTACGGCTATTACACGGGATCCTATGGCATGATGAACGAGCACCAGCTCCTCTCCGCCGAGTGTACCGATTACACCAAAATTCAGCTGAATGCCGAGGAGGGAAAGAGGATCTTCTACTCGTCCGAACTGTCCAACATCGCCCTCGAACGCTGCACGACCGCCCGCGCTGCGGTTGAACTGGTCGGGAATTTGATCGAGACGTACGGCTATTACGGCACCGGCGAGACGCTCATCTTTGCCGACCCAAAGGAGGCATGGGTCATTGAGATGTGCTCAAGTCCCGAAGGCACTGGCGGCCTCTGGGTCGCGGAGAGGATACCCGAGGGGGATATTTTCGTGGCCGGCAACGAGTTCCGGATTCGGGACGTCGTACCGGGTAACCCCGACATGCTGTATGCCGCCGACCTCTTCAGAATCACGGAAGAATACGGCATGTGGTCACCCTCCGAGGGGACATTTGACTGGCTGGAAGTGACAAGCTTCGGCGAATATTCCCACCCGTACTATTCGCTCATGCGGGTCTGGAGTATCCAGAACCGGCTCGCCCCTTCCCTGAACCTCAGCCCGTATGTCGAGAACTCCTATACACGGGCACTGCCCTTCACTATCAAGCCGGATGAGAAGGTCAACATCACCACTGCACTCTCGCTCTTCAGGGATCATTACGAGGGTACGGAATTTGACCTGACAACCGGCATCGCAGCAGGCCCCTTTGAAAATCCGTACCGTTATCTGGGGCCTGCCGATGCACACACCGATTTCCAGAATGCATCATACACCGAAGTCCGCAGTGGTGCAAACCCGCGGCCGGTTTCTGCGATCTTCTGTTCCTACAGCTATATTGCACAGGCACGGTCCTCGCTTCCCGACCCGGTAGGTGGTGTCCTGTGGTTCGGTCCGGCGGTTGCCTATGAAACCGTGTATGCTCCGATGTACGCAGGGGCGGAGAACGTCTCTTCATCCTATATCATCGGCAACAGGACGCAGTACGACCCCGATGCCGCCTACTGGACGTTTGACCTCGTTACGAACTGGGCAATGCTTCGTTATGGCGCAATGATCGTGGATATCCGGGCAACACAGTCGGAACTGGAAGCACAATCCATTGAAGCGGTCATGGAGACCGATCAAAAGGCGGTGACCCTGATCGCAGAGGGCGATGAAGACGGCGCACGAAGCCTCCTCACCAATTTCACCGTGCAGCGGGGTGATGAGATAATCGATGAATGGCAGCATCTGACAGGAATGCTCATTGTCAAATATTCGAACGGCCTGATTACCGATCCGCTGACCGAAGCGGTCGACGAACCCGGATACCCTGCGGAATGGTTACAGGAGGCAGAGTACCAGTACGGACCACGGGTGTACGACCTTGAGGCTCTCCGCGAGACGCCGGGTCTGAATTATACAAGCCAGACGGTGTGGGTGCCAAAAAATTCGTCCTTTGAAGAGATCCTCGATCTTCTCTGAGAACCCCATTTTCCTGATTCACGGACATTTCACCCCCTATTTTTCGAGATAATCTGATACGGAAACGACTGCTGAAGGGATGTTGATTGGACATTGCACTCGTCCCGGAATGATGTGACAGAAAAAGAGTAAGGGTGGTTGGGTGCAGAATGAAAGCTTCTCATACGGGAGGAACATGTCGCGGTGTATTCCCCTCGCATGCGGAGGTGTTGAATGGGGGATGTCCTCCTCCCCATTCTAACCATCACCCGTACCCCTTATGAACAGGGGCCGGGGGGTGTGAAAGTGAACAGGGACTCTATGCGGCAAATACCGCATAGACCGGATAGTGATCGGAAACCGCTGCTGTCCGGGTGGAGTCGAGGCCGTACGTCACGTCGAACCGGTCGACCCCCCTGCTCCCCATATACCCGTCCAGCAGACTGTTCGTGATGACGATCCGGTCGTAGGTGCAGTCCGTCGCCCCCGTCGTCGTATCCATATCATTGGTGATCAGCCAGGTGTACCCGGACGCCCTCAGGGGAGGATAGGTATCCTCATCGAAATATGTCCCGTCGGCATTGAAGTCTCCCATGACGATCACATCCTCCTCGCCACCGAATGCCTCCTGTGCCCATGGCACGACCTCGGCAAGGGCGCCTATCTCCTCCTCAGCCTCATCCGGATCCGTATGAACGGTGATCAGGACCGCTGAAAATCCACCCTCACGGCCTGCAAAGAGCGCCGCATAGGGTTCACGGTGGAAGACGTCGCCCTCCTGTTCGGGATAGATCTGGGGGGTCCCGATGAGAAGGCAGGTCTGCGTATCATAGAAGAACGCATACTGCTCCCTGGACACCGTACGCCCGAGGCGTTCGCTGGCAACATAGGCATAGAGCGACCCGTCGCTGTTCACCTCTTCGAGAAGCGCAGGGAGTGCTGTCCCCGTACTGTCACGGATTTCCTGGATGGCAATGATGTCATACGAACGGATGATCTCTCCCAGCACGTCCATCACCTCACCGTTTGCCGCCTTGGTCGTCCCGAAGACCTGAACGTTGAAGGCCCCGACCTTCAGGCCGTCATCCCCTCCATTCCCGCCATGAGCCGGGATGAACACCATGAAATCCTGCTGAAAGGTGAGAATCACAAATACAGCAAGCACCAGCAGAACAAATTTCATCAGATTCCCTGTACGGGACCCTTTTTTCCCCATATTTTCCAATCTCTCCGGTATGTTTACGCCGTGTTGCCTCGCGGGGCATCAGTAATCATATTTCGAGACACAGTGATCGAAGAACTGTCCCTGGTGATACACTCGCACCTGCACCTCGGCACCATTCCCGAATTCCCGCATCGTCATGTCAAAAGTCCGCCGGATGTGCCGCAGACCGTTCTCCTCAAAGTATTCCGTAAGAGCGGTAAAGAACCGGATCTCCTGTTCCAGATACGCCGTTTCGTAGGCGATCGTCTCCTCTGCAATCCGGCGGCACTCCTCTTCGGAGAGCGGATTGTGGTAGGTCCCGTGCTCGTTGAGGCCGCTTATCAGTCGCCAGTCATACGTGCCGTCCTCCCCGGTCTCCCGGTGCAGCATATAGGGATATACCCGGCAGATGGAGAAGCGGCGGTCATATATCCGGCATTTCCCATCGTCGTCCAGGTAGATGCAGCTGCCGTCCTCACGGGTCCTGAGGGCATACCCGGAGACGTAAAACGTCCCGTTCTGGTCGCATGCCTCGTAGTATGGTGCTGGCACAAGGGATGCCGGGTCCATCTCCTGGGCACGGACCACATCCTCCTCCAGGAGAAAGACATGATCATTGAATGCCCGTGTGCAGCAGCGGCTGCAGCAGTCGCATCCGAATCCTATCTCGCCCACGGCCTCAATAAAATCCTTCACCGGGTATGCCTTCAGCGCATCAAGCTCCCCCTGGTAGTGTTCCCGCCGCCGGTTCAGGTACTGGTTTTTCGACATCTGATGGTACCCCCTCTCCTTACTACAGGTACTTCACCTTTCCTTGAATATTGTTATGCAGGATGGCCCGTCCCCGGGCCAACATGCCTGGCATCACCCCGGGTATTTGAAATACGGAGAGAGAACAATATTTTTTACAGGAGGAATCTACCCCGCACTTCGACGGATGCAGCCATGACCACACACCAATCATCACCGGGCCTTGAAGGGCTTCTGGACGCCATTCATCTCTGTGACTGCATCGAGGGAATACGGGCGCTTCCCGACGCTTCCGTGGACATCATCGTCACTTCGCCGCCCTACAACATCGGCAAACCCTACTCCTCCCACAACGATACCATGCCGCGGGACGACTATCTCTCATGGATGGGACGGCTCGCCGCCGAATCCCACCGTGTCCTGAAAGAAGAAGGGTCATTTTTCCTGAACGTGGGAGGAAAACCCAGCGACCCCTGGATCCCCTTTGATGTCATTACGAGGTTTCGCGAGCAGTACGAACTCCAGAATGTGATTCACTGGGTCAAATCGGTTGCCATCGAAAAGGCGGATGTCGGGCGGTACGAAGGTATCACAAAGGATGTTGCCGTTGGTCACTACCAGCCGGTGAACAGCCGGCGATACCTGAGCCAGTGCCATGAACACCTCTTCCACTTCACGAAGAGCGGCGGCGTATGTCTTGATAAACTGGCAGTCGGGGTCAAATACCAGGACAAAAGCAATATCGGACGCTGGAAGAAGGCTGACCGGGATCTGCGCGACAGGGGGAATGTGTGGTTCATCCCCTACAGGACCATCCGGACCTCACGACCCCATCCGGCCAGCTTTCCCGAGAAACTTCCCGAGATGTGCATCCGCCTGCATGGCTTTGATGAGAATACGGTGGTCTGTGACCCGTTCATGGGAATCGGCAGCACTGCGCTTGCGGCAATCGCTCTTGGAACGCGCTTTCTCGGGTATGAGATCGACCCGGGGTACCGCGAATGCGCCAATGAGCGTATCCGGGAACGGCTGGAGTATCACCAATAGGAGGTCGAAAAATGGTCTCAGCACTTCTTGCACTGGCTCTCACCCTTGCATTCCTCTGCGTGGTCTCCTGGCGGTCCCGTTGTCCGCCTTTTCTTGCGCTCATCGGGGGAGCGCTCATATTCGCTCTTCTCACCGGGACAGGCACGGACGCGATCGCCGCCTTTACCAGGGGTGCCGGGGCCATCTTTTCCCTCCTTGCGATCCCGATCTTCTGCGGGGCAATCATCGCCGCCGTGATCCGCAGAAACGGGGGAGTGGAACGCATCATCACTGACATCGGCAGAGCCACGCGCCGCCCTCACCTTGCGGCAGGGGTCGCAGGGTATCTGCTCTCCGTCCCCATGATGTGCTGCATCACCCCCTTCATCGTGCTCGCCCCGCTTCTCAGCCATATCCGGTCGGAATACCACCTCACCACAAGGATCTTCTACGCCGCCGCAGTCGGCTCCGTATTCTCCTTCGTCCTTCTCTACCCCCTCCCCGTGACCTACGCCATCGTAAGCGGACTGAATGCGGGAGCTGCCTTTGAGGCGCAGGCGTACATGCTGGTGGCATTTCCCCTCTCGCTTCTCATCCTGGCAGGTGCAACGGTTTTCCTGATGGCCCCGGAGGCACGGTGCTGCAGGCCGGACACTCCCCACGAAACGCAGCACGCTCCCCGGCGCTCCGGGTGGCTGCCGGTGCTCCTGCCCATCGCTCTTCTCATCATCGGAAATATCATACCCGGCCTCTCCTTTCTCGCTAATATCAACATCGCGCTCATCGGGGGGCTTGTGGCCGCCCTTGCGGTGTGCAGCCCCGGCACCAGGGAAGAGGCTGCGGCATCCGGCACAAAGAATGCGGGAATCATCCTCTTTGATCTCTGCGGGGCAGGGGGACTGGGCATGGTCATCGCCACAGAAGGAGGACTTACGGATCTGGTCCTCGCGCACGGCGACCTCTTTGCTCCCCTGCTGGTCCCCTTCCTGCTGGCGGCCCTCCTGCAGGCCTCCCAGGGCTCACGGGTAGTCACCGCTATCGTTACGACTACCATCCTTGCGGGAACCGGCATCCCTGTCGCCGTCGGGATTCTTCCTTTTGTCCTCATGACCGCCGCGGGAACAATGGTCCTGAGCATCTTCACCGACCCGTATTTCTGGCTCATCCTGCGGACAACGGGGGACAGCGTCCCTGACGTCCTGAAACAGTATACCCTCCCCCTCACATGCGCCGGAGTGGCGGTTGCCGCCATTACAGCGATGATGTCGGCATTCCTGTAAATTACGATCCGGGTTGGAGACTCACAAATACAATTGCCTCGGCATTGCCGCCGTTCGAATAGATGCGGACCTTTGCCTTCTGAAAATCCTTTTCATCCATATCGCCGGTATTGATCTCAAGGGTGATCGTTGTCGTATCCTCACAGGAGAAATCTCCCGGAACGACCGTTATCCAGGGAACACTTGATTC
>JBFFLM010000060.1:0-7178 GCA_041554835.1 Methanogenium sp. | reverse complement strand
TTGCCGCGGTCAGGCTGATTGCACCGTAGGTCCTGCCGTGAAATCCCCCATAAAAGGAGATGAAATATTTGCGGTTGGTGTGATACCGGGCAAGCTTGAGGGCCGCTTCTACCGTCTCGGCACCCGAGTTGGAGAGATAGACACGGTCCAGCCCCTCAGGAAGCATGGAAACCAGTTTTTCGGCGAACCGGACGGGAATATCCGAGCAGAAGTCGAGAAACGCCCCGTGAGAGAGCTTTGGAACCTGTGCCATCACGGCCTGCACAACATCAGGGTGGTTCCACCCGACATTCATCACCGCAATGCCTGCGGAAAAATCGAGATAGCGGTTGCCGTCCACGTCCCAGAGGTTCATCCCCTCGGCCCGGTCGAGGACGAGCGGATACTCCCGCACCATGCATTGCGAGATCACCTCCGCGTCGCGCTGGAGAATGGCCTGCGCTCTTGGCCCGGGTGGTTCGGTGGTTATGAGAGGTTGCATGCTTTAAGATACGCTTCAGGTTCATAATACCTGCAGTCGCCATAGCCCATCCCCATTGTACGATACGGCAATGGTTTGGGGCAGGGGGACCCACACCTCCTGCGCACCCCCCTGCAATGGCCCGGCTCTCCCCGGCACCCGGGTATTGATATGCAGCAGCATCTCATCACCGGGTCAGCGTATCATCCAATGAGGCGGTCGGACGATGACGGGTGAACCGACACACATCCATATTTTTATGAGCTGTTTTAGCAAACCGTTGTACCAATAACCGGTTTTGATATGATAAGGGTCCTGTTAGTTGACGATGAACCTGCACTTCTCGATATCGGCAAGATATTCCTGGAGAAAACAGGCGAGATGCAAGTGACAACGGCGCAAAGCGCTCCTGAAGCGCTGGCGCTCTTCTCACAGGACAAGTTCGACGCCATCGTGTCCGACTACGAGATGCCGGTCATGAACGGCATCGAATTTTTACGAGCGGTCCGGGAGCAGGACAGCCTTATTCCGTTCATCGTGTTTACCGGCAGGGGGCGTGAAGAGGTGGCAATCGAGGCCATTAACAGCGGGGCCGACTTCTACCTCCAGAAAGGCGGAGCGCCAAGGGCACAGTTTGCAGAGCTGGTCCATAAAATCAACCAGGGTGCACGACGGAGGGGCTCGGAAAAAAAGATCGCCCACCTCAATAGTGTCCTTCTCGCAATACGCGATGTTCATCAGCTGATCGATACCGAAAAGGACCCGGATCAGCTTATACACAAAGTCTGCAACCTGCTCACTGCTACCCGTGGATACCTCCATGTCTGGATCGGGCTCTCGGATGAATCGCTTCCCTTTGTTAAATTCGCCGAATCGGGCATCGGAACGGATTTTGTTCATTTCAGGGATGAAATAATCAGTGGCAAGTATCCATCATGCATGAAACAGGCGCTCAAAACCGGTGGTCTGGTCATGTACGACAACCCGGAACGTACCTGCGTTACGTGCCCCCTGTATGCCGAACACAAGTCCATGAGCAACATGATCGTCAGGATCATGAGCCGTGGCCGCATGTTTGGCGTGATATCCGCCTCATTGCCGAAACAATTTGCCGATGACGAGGATGAGCAGAAACTCTTTGCCGATCTTGCAGATGATCTGGCCTTTGCCTTCCACGCCATGGAATCCGCCGCCCATAAAGAACAGGCGGAAACTGCCCTTAAGCAGTCTGAAGAACTCTACCGTACCCTCTTCGAGACGACCGGGACGGCAACGGTGATTCTCAATGAGGACCATACCGTCTCCCACGCCAACAGGGAAATGGCACGACTCTCCGGCTACTCACTCTCTGAGATCGAACGAGAGATCAAATGGACCTCGATTGTTTGTGAAACGGATCTTGCACGACTCGAGGAGTATGATCGCCTCCGTCGCATCAGTCCCGGGAGTGTGCCAAATAGCTATGAATTTTCCATTAAAAATGCCCAGGGGCAGAAAATTGACGTCTTTGGCACGGTCGCCCATATCCCCGGAACCCGTCAGACCGTTGTATCGATCACGGACCTTCGCAAACTCAAAGAGGCCGAGGGAGCCCTGAAGGAGACGCTTCTTATCAAGGAAAACGCTATCGAGTCGTCCCCTACGGCAATCTCGATTCTCGATCCTGACGAAAACCTCACCTATGCGAATCGTGCCTTCCTGAGAATGTGGGGATATGATGCCAAAGAAGAAGTGGTTGGGAAGAAAGGCAGAGTCATCAGCCTCGCCATGGAGAGGAAGCCGGAACTCCTGGACCGATTCAGAAAAACCGGTTCCGTCATCGGAGAATTCGAGGTTGAAAAGAAGGACGGAACACCTTTTGTCATCCATCTCTCGGTAAAGGTGGTTAAAAATCCTGATGGCACACCGGTCTTTATCATCGCCTCCATGATCGACATCACCGATATTAGGAATTACCGTGAAGCCCTGCAAAGGGCGAATGAAAAGCTCAACCTTCTCTCCGATGTGACCCGGCATGACATCCTGAATCATCTCACAGCCCTTCTCGGCTATCTGGAGCTGATGAAGAGCGTACCGCCGGAGGAGATTGCACCGTATATCGGGAAGATCGAGGAACTTGCAAAGACGATCGAGACCCAGATTTCGTTTACCAGCGATTACCAGCATATGGGAATTCTCGCCCCCCGGTGGCAGCGTGTCGACCATATCATCCAGGAGGTATCGACACAGTCCGGCCATTTCTCCCTGGATATCGGTTCCGGGACAGGCCCGGTGGAAGTCTACGCAGACCCGCTGCTCACCAAGGTCTTTGTCAATCTCATCGACAATGCCCTGCGCCACGGCGATCATGTAACCAGGATCGCCATCTCGTTTCACCGGACAGCAACCGGCGGAGTCATCGTCGTGGAGGATGACGGGAAGGGAGTCCCCGCACACCTCAAGGAAACAATATTCAACCGTGGATTCGGCCGAAACACGGGCTATGGCCTCTTTTTGGTACGGGCCATCCTTGACATCACCGGCATCGCCATTCATGAGACGGGGGTGGAAGGGAAAGGCGCCCGCTTTGAGATTTCGATGGGGCCCGACCTTTACCGGTATGCCTGACTGGAAAATTATTCTTTCTTTAATTTCAGTGCCTTTGTTTCCACAGATATACCCGGACGGAGCCGCGAACGAAGACGGCAGGGTAGTCCTTCATTTCTAATTTACCCATTCGCCTCTCCCCAACAACATTAAGTCAATGAACATCCATTACCGGCTATCCCATCACAGGATGGGGGGTGTATGAAATGAAATCACTGAAATTGCTGGGTGTCATGCTGGTGGTGGCCGCAGTGCTCGTCGCCGGGTGTACGACCGAACCTCCGGAGGCGACACCAACACCAACACCGACGCCGACGCCGACACCGGCACCAAAAACCATCATAGAGACCGCACAGGATGCGGGATCATTTACCACGCTGCTCGCGGCGGTCGAGGCCGCGGGGTTGACGGGGACGCTCTCCGGGGAAGGGCCTTTCACCGTCTTTGCACCGACGGATGATGCGGTTGCGAAACTTCCCGAGGGAACGGTCGCTATCCTCCTTGAGGACCCGCAGGGAGACCTGAAGGATATTCTCCTGTATCATGTCGTATCCGGAGAACTGATGGCAGAGGACGTGGCATCACAACCGGATGCGATGACGCTTCTCGGCAAACGGCTCCGGTTTGACACAACGGACGGCGTAATGGTCGACGGAGCAGAGGTCGTTACCGCAGACATCGTCTGCAGCAACGGCGTCATCCACGTCATCGACGCCATGATGCTGCCGAAAGGCAACATCGTGGAGACGGCGGTCGCCGACGGGCGGTTCACCACTCTCGTTGCCGCAGTCCAGGCAGCAGGCCTTGGTCCGACACTGAGCGACGAGACGATGGACTATACGGTCTTTGCCCCCACGGACGACGCCTTTGCCGCGCTGCCGGAGGGAACGGTCGAGGCGCTGCTGGAGGACCCGCAGGGCCAGCTCACCGACATCCTGCTTTATCATGTGGCGGACGGCCGCTTCATGGCGTCTGATGTGGGATCCATGGATACCATTGATACCCTGCAGGGCAGCGCACTGGTCATCGACACCACGGATGGCGTAACCGTTGGAGGTGCCAATGTCATCATTACCGATGTCGAGTGCAGCAACGGCGTCATCCATGTCATCGATGCCGTCCTGATCCCGCCCGAGCCCTGAAAATACCAGAACTTTCCCTTTTTTCCCGGACCATGGACCGGGCCGCCCCCAGGTACGAACATCCGCGGCTGACAGGACGACAAGAGTTATTATTGAAGTGGGAACAATATAGTTCGGAAACGAACGGTTCAAAACTGAACTATAAAGGAGCATCCACCCATACCATGAAAGGTCTGTTGTCATTCACCTCACCCCACGGGAAGGAGCGGGGGTTTCTCGCCCTGTATATCCTCCATGCACTCTGCAGGGAGCCGAAGTCCGGCTATGATCTCCTGAAGGAGATCGATGAGAAGACGAGCGGCGCATGGGTCCCGAGCAAAGGGACCCTCTACCCGATTCTCACCCATCTCGAAGAGGAGGGGCTCATCACCGTCGTGGAGACGGGACCCCGCTCGAAGAACATCTTTCAGACCACCGAAAAGGGCAGGGTCATCCTCCGGCAGGTCAGGGAACACCGGCACCAGCAGAGGGAGAAGTTCCTTCTCCTGCGGGACCTGCACATGGAAGTCTTTGGAGAGGAACGCACAAAGCTTGGGGAGACTCTCTGGCAGATGAGAGATGCCGTCGACCAAATCCCCCCCGACAAAACAGAGGCAGCGACACAAATAATCAACGACTGCATAGCACACCTCAGGAAACTCGACCACGATGACAGCGATACACGTTGAAAAACTAACCAAGGAGTTTGACGGCTTTGTCGCCGTCGACACCATCTCGTTTGACATAGAAGACGGAGAGATATTCGGCCTTCTCGGGCCCAACGGCGCCGGCAAGACCACGACCATATCCATGCTTGCAACGCTCCTCGAACCGACCGCAGGCATGGCACTGGTAAACGGCGTCGATATAACAGACGACCAGGACGGCGTCAGAAAATCCATCGGCATCGTCTTCCAGGACCAGAGTCTCGACGAGGAGCTGACGGCATGGGAGAACATGGACTTTCACGGGAGACTGTACAGGATTCCCCGCGAGGTCAGGGAAGAGAGGATATCTACGCTTCTGCGGCTTGTCGAACTGGAGGATCGAAAAGACAGTCTCGTCAAGACCTTCTCCGGCGGCATGCGGCGAAGGCTCGAGATCGCCCGGGGCCTCCTGCATGAACCGAAGGTGCTCTTCCTGGATGAACCGACCCTCGGGCTCGACCCCCAGACCCGAAACCACCTCTGGCGCTATATCAAATCACTGAATACCGAGAAGGGGGTCACCATCATCCTCACGACCCACTACATGGACGAGGCGGACCGCCTCTGCGACCGGATTGGCATCATCGACCATGGCACGATCATCGCGATGGATACCCCCGGCCGCCTCAAGGACCGGATCGGGGGCGATGTCGTCACCATCGTATCACCGGATGCCGCGGCCATCCCCGCAATCATGACTGCGGAATGGATTATTAAGACCGAATGCCACGACGGCCAGGTCACCGTCCATCTCCACGACGCGGAGAGCCATATCGTCGAACTGATAGGCCTCCTCGGTACCCACGCACTGGAGATCTCTTCCGTCTCCATCCGGAAGCCAACTCTTGAAGACGTCTTCCTCTACTTCACCGGCAAGACCATCCGGGAAGAGGAGGCCGGCACCGCGGCCCGGATGCGCATGATGCACCGGGCAGGGAGGCGGTAGGCATGGATATCGTCTATACCCTCTGGCTGAGAAACATCAAACGCTACCTGCGTTCGAAGAGCCGGATCGTCGGCAGTCTGGGAATGCCGCTCTTCTTTCTCCTGGCGCTGGGATTCGGGCTCAATTCGGTGGTGCAGATACCGGGAGAAGGAGGAGCGGGATATATAGAATTTATTATCCCCGGCATCATCGCGATGAGTGTACTCTTCACCTCGGTCTTCTCGGGGATTCAGGTCATCTGGGACAAACAGTTCGGATTTTTAAAAGAAACCCTGGTAGCACCGGTCTCCCGCCTGGAGATCATGCTGGGCCAGACCTTCGGCGGGGCCACGACCGCCCTGATACAGGGAGCGATCATCCTCGTCCTGTCACTCGTCATCGGGCTGCAGTTCTCCGGGATTCCCGGATTTCTGGTGGCTTTTGTCTTCATGCTCCTCATCGGCATCTGCTTTGCCGCCTTCGGGATCGCGATCGCCTCGAAGATGGAGGACATGCACGGCTTCCAGCTGATCATGAACTTCGTCATCTTCCCGATATTCGGTCTGTCCGGAGCCCTCTTTCCCATCGAAAGCCTTCCCGAATGGCTGCGGGTGGTGACCTACCTCGACCCCCTCACCTACGGGGTCGAAGGGATCCGCTACGGGCTCCTGGGCACCTCGGCCATCGGCCCCCTCACCTGCCTCGGGGTTCTCGGGGGATGTACTGCCGTGATGATTGTCATCGGCGCCGTCCTGTTCAGGAAGGCCTCGATATAATATTTTTTTCACTTTTCTGATTCACTTTTTTCTGATGCTTCGCAGATATCGAGGTAGAGATCATGCAGGGACTCTGCAACGGGATTTTCCGTATTTGCCGACCAGATCCTTCGTACTTCAGGCTCTGATTCAATGATCTCCTCATTATAGGGAAGATAGTGAACCGAGGTGAATTTCACCCCTCCCCCGGAGAGACGTTCGATTTTCCTGATATCCGACTCCGAGCGGACCTTGTTTACCACGAGGTGCACATGCCGGATGCCGAGTTCACGGGCAAGGGATGCGGAGTGCTCGGCCACGCTGTATGCATTGAAGGAGGGTTCGGTGACCACTACCGCCTGGGAAAACCCGTCCGACATCGCCCGGCCGAAATGCTCCACCCCGGCCTGGGTATCCATCAGGATCACCTCATTTCGCCGCAGGCGGATGTACCGGAGGACGCTGCCCAGAAGGGCATTTTCCGGGCAGAGACAGCCGCCCGCAGCGGTGGAGACGCTTCCCATCACCAGCAGGCTGATGCGATCGTCGATGGCGATGCCGTAGCGCTCCACCACATCGCTTACCTGCGGGTTGAGCCGGAGCACCCCGCCCCAGCCGGACCCC
>JBFFLM010000059.1:0-7231 GCA_041554835.1 Methanogenium sp. | reverse complement strand
GTAGGCCGGACGCTTCTCCGGCACCACCGTCGGGGAAACGGTATCATGAAAAATATGTGCGATTTCAAACTTGTATTTGCAGAAATCCTCGATTATCGCCTTCTGATCTTCGAAGTCAGATAGTCTCCGCGCATTGAGGTACACTACTGAACATCGTTTCATTGATCGTTCCTGTACCATTGAAAAATATTTATGGTTTTTTAAATTTTCATCGGAGGTGCTCAACGCTTTCGCGCATCTTTCCTCCGAATACCCCTGTGGAGGGCCGAACGAATCCGTGTACTATGCATTCCGGTAAATCCTCCGGCAAATGCGGTTATGACGACGAGAGCCGCTACGGTCGATGACACCATCGCCGACCCGTATATAGCGGCAAGCGCAATCGAGAACTCCCCCCGTGCAGCGGTGTCCGACCAGATCTCGACGCCCGAGAGGGAGGAGCGGTGCAACAGCCGCCCGATGATGATGCCGGAGCAGAGTTTGGAGAGAATGGCAAGTACTCCCAGTCCCAGGAGAAGGAGGGGCGAAAGTGCTCCGGTAAATTGAACGGATACCCCAAAAAAGACAAAGAAGAGCACCATGAAGACCTCCCTGAAGGGCCGGGCAATCGCCGCGGGTGCATCCTGCGTAACCATGGAGAGAGCAGAACCAAGCGCTATCACGGTCAGGCTGTCAGGCACACCCGCCAGGCCGGAGAGGTAGGCAGCCAGGAGGACCGCGGTCACAACAAACAGCACGGGAACTTCATCCTCCCGTGAGAATAAACGCCGGATAGGATCTTTCAGGAGATGGACCAGACCATAGCAGGCACCGACGAACACAAGCGTCGCGGTGATGATGCTGACGGCCCCCCCCTGCGTTGCCGCCAGAAGTATGATGAAGAGGACGAGAACAATGTCCTCGAATACCATCAGCCAGACGACAGTCTCCGACTCGCGAAAGCCCAGTTTCCGATTCTCGATAAGGGAGGAGAGTGCCATCGCAGAACTGCTGATGAAAAACGCAGCGGCGATGACAACCGCCTCGTAGAGCGGGAGCCCCAACAGGAGGGCTGCGCCGAGACCGACGGCAAAGTTGACGGCAAAGTCGATGATACCGGCACGTACGAAGGAACCCTTGCGTGCGAGGACGTCACGCGGCCGCAGATGCAGGCCCATCGTAAAGAGAAGGAAGAGAAGCCCCATATGCGCAAGATATGCCGCGGTTTCACTCTCGTGAATGACATTGAGGCCGGTGATCCCCAGGACAATCCCGATGATGATGTAAAACGGAATTGCCGGAAACCGCCATTTTCTCGCCAGGTATGCCACCACAAACCCGGCGGCAAGTGCCAGTGCTATCCCCTGCATGGTATCCGGTTACCCGAGGATTTCCTTCTCAAAGCGTTTGATCTGGTCTGCTTCGCCGATAACAACGACGGCATCCCCCGTTTCAAAGACGAAGGAGGGACGGGGATTGACCGTGTTCTCCCCCTCGCGGGAGACGGCAAGGACTGTCACCCCCGTCTTCGAGCGGATATCCATCTCGCCAATGCTCCTGCCGGACAGGTTCTTCCCGATGATGTAGGTATGCACACTGATGCGGAGATCGGCAAGTGCCGAAAAGGCAATCTCCACCCCTTCCTGCTCCGCCTCGATGATGGCCCCGGTCAGCACATTCCCCAGCCGACGTGCCTCCATTGCGTTGAGCTCGGCAGAACAGTACTCATTGCACGCCCCGCCACGGGTATAGATCTGGACTTTGCCGCTTTCCATATAGACTACCGAAATAATATCTCCTTCTTCGGTTTCGAGCTCATATTTCGTCCCGATGCCCGGCAGGCTGAGATGGTGAAAGTCCATGCGAATTACTCACCGTATGAGATATTTAATGTAGAGGGCACGATTACCATTCATTACAGGGATTTTGATCGATATTCCGGTGTATACCGGGTGTCATCCTGCCGGAGGCACTGTTTTGAAACCCCACGATAAACCACTCAAAATCAACGATATCGCTCGTGAGACCGGGATCAGTGAAGAAGAAGCACGGGACATCGCCCGGAGATACCCAAAAGAGATCCCCTCCAAACGCCTGGGGCGAATTAAGGTATTCCCCGAACAGGCGATAGATGCAGTCAGACGTATCGCAGAGAAGGAAGGTACGGTTACGGCAGGGTCCGAAAAAAGCGATAAAATACCCGGTCGGGGAAGAGAACAGACGGGAGTCAAAGGGAGAGGCGACTCCCGCCTGGGAACAATAGCACAGCAGCGCGAAGACGAGCGCAGGCGCGAACGGGCAGCCGCCCCCGGCCCGTCATCGTCTCCACGGCCGCAGGGGGTACCCCACCACCTGATAGAGAATGTCGCCCTCCAGGAAAAGCAGATCCAGCGGATCTTTGCCCGCCTGGAAGAGTCGGAAAAGACCCGCCTTGCGACCGCTGCCGCCCTTGAAGAGCGACTCGGTCTTCTCGAGCGCCAGGTTGCCGCACTGGAGGAACAGAACCGCATCACCGATGAATGGATACAGTACGTCGATGCACGGCTCGATGAGATGGCGGCGGCCGACCGGAGCATTGCAGAGACCACCAACGCATGGGCATCCTATACGGAATCGGAACTGGCCCTTCTGAAACGCTCCTTTGCAGAACGGATCCGGGACCGGTTCAGCAACGAAAAAATGGAATAATATAATTAATTTTTCGACCGTGTTCTGCGATCGTATCTCTTGTTCATCCCGTCACTGCCGGCATGCTCACCGCATGACTATCCGGTGAATGAGGGACATCACACCCGGCGTCGCCTTCGGACCCGGCTGTCCGGGACGGCCGCCCCTGCCCATCCCCATCGGCATTCCCATTCCCATGCCTGGAGGAGGAGACGCGAACATCTCTTTGTTCATCCGGTCGGTGATCTCGTCGAATATTCTCTTGTAGGCGACACAGTGTGGGTCCACCGCCCGCACCTCGCCGCCGGTGGGGGTAATGGCGTTGTACGGGCAGCCGCCGCGGCAGTAGGTGATGTGCCTGCAGTCCTTGCAGGCGGTATCGACGAACTCTTTGAACGCGTGCATCCGTTTCCACGCATCCGACTGCGCCAGGTCTTCAACCGTCGGGTGATCATAGACATTGCCCATCACCCACTCCGGCATCCCGACGAACCGGTAGCAGGGGTAGATACCGCCGTCCGGCCCGACAGCAAAGGTGCTGCCCATGCAGTCGGCAAAGGTGCAGACGCTGCCGTGCCGCGTAAAGACACACCGGCAGAGGTCATTGATGTTCATCACCTCCATATCGTTCAGGTGCACCAGAGCCTTGTCGAGGAGGTAGACCAGCAGATCGCCGTACTTCTCCGGGGGAAGCGCCCACTGCTCCGGTTCGTCGCTCCGCAGCGACGGCAGGGCGGGATGGAGTTTGAGCGGGAAACCGTTTTTCATGAAGAAGTTGACGATCTCCTCCCTGCGCTCGAAGGAGGTGGAGGTGAAGGTGCAGATAAACCGGACCTCGAGCCCATGCTCACGGGCAATCTCATAGCCCTTCATTGTCTTCTCGAAATATCCGGTGCCCCGCTGCAGGTCATTGAGATCCTTCGGGCCGTCGATGCTCGACCCGATGGGGACGTGATACGCCGCAAGGACCTTCGCCATCTCGGGCGTCATTCTCCAGAGGTTCGTCTGGAGGGCAAAATCGGGGGTCAGGTGGGGCAGACCCTCGGCAAGAATGGGAAGCGCCTCGCGGTAGAACGCGGGGCCCGCAAGAAGCGGCTCTCCCCCGTGGAAGGTAAAGGTGACGGGTTCGTCCTTGAAATCCCTGAGCCACTCGACGATCTCTTTCACCGTCTCTATGCTCATGACCGGAGAGCCTTCCTCCGAACTCCAGCAGTAGCTGCAGTTCGCCGGACACCCCAGCGTCGGAACGATCATCACATGAAAAGGATTTTTCATAAGCCTGTGTTTCCGTTTTCTTGGGGGGACTATTGAAGGTTTCTTTATGCATAGATGTCGCCTGTTTTGACATTTACGTGAACAGCAGAAAAGAACGCCCTGGAATGCGGTTATCTGCCGGAACCATCACGGGGGAGGAGACCTCCCTCTCCTCATGATCAGGCTGCCGCTCCTGTAGCAGCTTTCCTGGATGGTTGATGTGATCTGCATCCAATAAACACTCGTATAAAATGGGGGAGGGCCAGGTTGCTGTCGTTGTGCTTTTAAGTCTTCGGCCATGCGACCACAAACCGCCAACCTGTCAGCGGGTCAGAGGTGAACCTGGCGATATAATGCACGCCTCCGTCGTCATACTCCACGGTGACGGAATCCTGGGCATTCATCGTGCCAATTGCCTTCCCGAGCGAGGTGTCCGGCCCTATCGTTGTAATATCCCGGGTTATCTTCTCCTTGTCCGAATGGAGGGCAAACTGGTTCTCCGTATCGATCGCGTAGAAGATGAACGGTTCTGGCACCTTACTTCTGAGCGTATCGGTCAGCGTGTCCAGGTACACCGATGCCCCCAGCACACCCGTTACCCCATCCCGGTTTTTGACCGGGACTGCCACAATGGCAGCATTTTTGCCGGTTGCATAGCTCTCAACAACAGTTCCCACGGATTCGCCGCCGGCAAGAACTTCCGGGAAATAGGACCGGCCCTTCAGGTTGGCGCTGCTAAGGCCGTCGGCGATGGTATAATAGGAACCGTCCGGAAGGGCATACCACAGGAGGGCACCGGGCTCATTTTCTACACGAACAGCCAGCAGCGGTCTGATGGTCTGCCATTCTCCGGATTGTGCCTCGGTTGTTGCAGCAAGCACTTCAAACGGCCGGAGGATGGCCCTCAGTTGTCCATCCGTTTCCGCAGCCATAACCTCCAGAGCGAGGTCGGCCAGCGCTTCCTCCGATACCGGAACCACCGTTGTTGCAGACGGAATTATCCCGTATTTCTCGCTGATTGCAGCAAACGTCCCGTCCTCTTTCATCGCATCGAGAGCGCCCTGCCAGTCTGCAATCACGCTGTCGGGCGTGTCGGTGCTGAATGCAATATACATCGGAACTGTCTGTACCGTGTATACGGCCTCAAACGCGGATGGATCTATCCCTTCCTTTTGTGCAATATCCACTACATTTGCGCTGCTCCCGAACCAAAGGTCTGTTGTTCCTGCCATCAGGCTGCGGAGACATTCAGCATCGCTGCTGCAGGTTGCGATATTGTCACATTGATTTTCCACCAGGAACTGGTGGCGCGCGTCATCCTGCACCACGCCTATGAGCCCGGCCTCTTTTGCCCCTTCAAGGCTGGTTATCTGAATGCCGGAATCCTTTCGTGCATACAGCGTCTGGTCAAAAGCCACAATCGGGCCGACCCATTTGAAGAGATTTTCGCGCTCATCAGTCCGGCCGGTGGAATACAGTGCAACACGGGGCCCCTCAAGGGCGAGGCTGTATCCTTCGCTCCACGGCAGGATCTCGATATCAGCCTTCTGGTTCAGCCGGGTGAGAATGCCGTTTACCACTTCTGTTGAAAGCCCGGTGGGCTTTCCGTCCTCACCTGCATAACTCAACGGTAGAAATTCCTCCGTGATGATACGAAGATCGGCATCTGTTGCCGTGCTTGCGCCCGCTTCACCATCCCCCATATCCGCCGCGGGTTCCTGCGTAGAACACCCGCATGCGAGAACAAGAGCTAACAAGAGACATAATATGCCGATCAAATGCGTTGCATTCTTCATTGACATCCCATCCTGAAATAACAATTGGTACGGAGGATCATACCACACCTATTATATAAGGATAACTGGGAATCTCCTTTTTTGGGATGTGGATTCTGTTACGCATCACGGATCGGAGCAAATAAAAAAAGGGGGACGGAAAGGGCACCGATCATGAAAGATACACGCCGATTACGGGATTTATGCCCGTGATCCGGCCAGCTCACCTCCGATCCGGATTACTTCCCGTACGAGAAGGTCAAAGTCCTCCCACCGGCTGCGGTGATTGGCAATGCCGACATGCAGGAATATTTTGTCCCAGAGGGTGACGGTTGAGGCGACCGCGACCCCCTGCTCCTGGAGTTCGGTCTCGATCTGCTTGTTCAGGGCGTCGAGCATGGCATCGTCCAGATCCGGCAGGATGTAGCGGAAGTTGACGATATTCAGCGATACCGGCAACGCCAGCTCAAGTTCAGGGGCGGCTTCAATCAACCGGGCCAGATAATGCGCCTGGTCGATATTCTGCTGGATGATTCTTCCGTGCCTGGCGGTGCCGTGCTCTTTGATCGTCATCCATGCCTTGAGTGCAGAAAATCCTCGCGAGAGCTCAAAACCGTAATCGGAGAGCCAGGGCACGTCAATACCGGTCAACCCCCTGTCTCCTTCCCCGTGGGCGAGATACGTCGTGGAGAGCGAGAAGGCGCGGCGGTGTTCTTCGGCGTTCCTGACGAGGACACAGCCAATGGGGTACTGCAGATACATCCACTTATGCAGGTCAAATGCCAGAGAATCAGCGCGCTCCATTCCCGCGACGAGATGGCGATACTTTGGAGCGATGGCTGTCCAGGCGCCACACGCACCGTCGACATGGAACCAGCACTTCTCCTCGGCACAGATATCTGCGAGCGCATTGAGATCGTCTATGGCGGCTGTGCTGGTCGTCCCGGCGCACCCGACAATGCAGATAGGGAGAAACCCTTTCACACGGTCATCCCTGATGGCCGCTTTCAGCGCCGCGATATCGATCTGCAGGGACTCGTTCACGGGGATTCGGCGCAGTGCATCCTTCCCGAAACCGAGCAGTTCCACCGCCTTCTGGAGAGAGGAATGCGCTTCATCCGAACAGTAGAGGGTCATCTGCTGCGGTGCATTCTGCATGCCCCTGCTCCGCACATCAAACCCGGCCATGGCATTCCGCGCAACGGTCAGGCCGATCAGGTTCGAAGCCGAGCAGCCGCTGGTAGTTAGACCGCCGGCATCCGGAGGATATCCGAGAAGGTGCTTGCACCAGTCGAGAACCTGCAGCTCGACATAGTTATTGCTGAGGTAGGAAAACGATCCGCTGATGGCATCCGTTGAGGCTCCCAGCAGCTCTGCAAACATTCCCATCACGGTTCCGGACCCCGCGACCCATCCCCAGAACCTCGGATGGCTGTTACCAAACTGGTAGGGGAGAATGTACCGGACGTACTCGCGGTATACCTCTTCGGCAGGCTCGGGATCCGGCGGGGGCGGGGCTTCAAAGTGCGCTTTCACCTGCGGTGGCGCATGCTGCC
>JBFFLM010000058.1:0-7238 GCA_041554835.1 Methanogenium sp. | reverse complement strand
TCCCGATATAGGCGGCGACCTCCTGCACCTGTTCGGGCGTATGCATGTCGGGCGCGGTTGTGATCTCCACAAGAGGAATACCGAGACGGTCCAGGGAAAAGGTCACCCCTTCCACCCTCTGGGCCGCCTCCTCCTCCAGACAGAGAGACTCGATGCGTGCCCCGGCAGGCAGCATCCCATTCATGGCGACGAGAGCGGTCCTCTGGAACCCGCTGGTGTTCGACCCGTCGATGACGAGTTTGCGCATCACATGGACCTGTTCCACCGGTGTCATCCCCATCATCCGTGCCATCGTCAGGGCAAGTTCGAGCGCCTCGGGATTCAGCGGTGCGGGCGGTTCCTCATCATTTTCTACGAGACAAGTGGTGTCGTAGGCATAGTAGGTAAACGGCCGCATCACCATCATCTCCTCGCGTGCCGCCCGGTCGATCTCCCCCATCTCTGAGACGGTTGCCCGGAGATACCGGAAGAATTCGCCGTTTCGGTCCTCCACATCGCGGAGTACCGTAGGGCAGTGGCAGAACAGTTTCTCGCAGGTATCGAGCTGCTGGTGAATTTCGATGCCCGCCTTCAGGCCGAGTGCTTCATAATCCATGAACCGAACACCTCCCGAACTCACCGCGTAGCGGCGTCTCCATCAACCTTCGTATCTCCTCCGTATCGTCCGTCTGGCCAAGGACCCACATGAGCTTGACATAGGCAACCTCGGGAAGCATCTCCTCGCCCTCGATGACGCCCGCCGCGAGCAGGTCACGGCCGGTATCATAGACCCGGTCACATACCCTGCCGTTGAGACACTGCGAGGTCATCACCACCGTGACCCCCGCATCGGTGAGGCCTCGTATCCCTGTGATCATATCGGCCGAAGTGTGCCCGAGTCCCGTTCCGCTTATGACAAGGCCGCGGTAGCCTTCATAGGCAGAAAGGAGTGCAGGGTCCATTCCGGGATAGAAGGTCATCAGCCCTACCTTCTCCTCAAGCGTATCATGGAGGACGGGTTCATCGCAACGCCGGCGCACTGCCCCTCCTGAAAGGGAGACATCCAGCGAGGGATACTGTACCGCCCCCAGGGTCGCCATCCCGAATGACCGGAACGCATCACGACGCGAGGTGTGCATCTTCCTGACCCTTGTCCCCCGGTGAATGGCACAGGCATCATCGTTCGATGACGCATGCATTACCACGGCGACCTCGCCAAGGTCCGAGGTGGCTGCAGCAGCACTGCACAGCCCGTTCATCACGTTATCACTCGACGGCCGGTCGGCGGAACGCTGTGACCCGACGAAGATGACCGGTACGGGTGTTTCGAGCATAAAGGACAGGGCTGCCGCGGAATAGGCCATCGTATCCGTCCCGTGGGTGACGATGACGCCCTCCACACCGTCCCTTATATCACGATACACTGCCCGTGCAAGGTCCTTCCATATCCCTGCGTTCATATTCTCGGAGAGAATGGTCGCAAGCACCTCAGCTCTGAACCGGGCGATTTCGCCCAGTCCGGGGATGGCGTGAAGGATGTCATCTGCCGTAAACTGGCTCGTCACCGCCCCGGTCCGGTAGTCTACCCGGCTCGCAATCGTCCCCCCCGTCGAGATGATGGAGAGTTCCGGAAGCTCCGGGTTCTGAACCACTTCGGTCCTGAACGCAGGAGATACTTCCCCCTTCGCGAGAAACGAGAGCGATTCCGGTTCGACACCGATATTATATCCACTATCCAGTTTGATGACGGCCATGCCGTCACGGTCGGTAATATAGGTTCCTTCCGTTGCTGCTCCTGCATAGCTGCATGAGACGCGTGTTCCGGGTGGTAACTGTGTTATACTATCAACTCCCGCGCTTGTCTAAGCATTACGCTTTCCGCCTCGGCCAGGCGTGATTGTTCATCCACGACCCATGCTTCGTCCTCAGTCATTGCCTCCCTCCTGCTCACAAGCTGTGCCGCCACCGCTTCGGGTGCCGGCCCTCCCGCAGCACGACGGACACTGACCGAATAGGCGGGGTCCAGTGCCTCTGTGATGGCTGCCTGCGTCAGCCCACGGACCGAAAGTGTCGTCCCGGTGATCTCCATTGCGGCCTCGTCGAGCGAAGCAAGGTCTACCGAGCCCTTCTTCACCGCACGTCCTACGATATTGTGCGACTCCCGGAAGGCAAGCCCGTAATTTCTGACCAGAAGATCCGCGAGGTCGGTTGCGGTGGAAAAACCCCTCCCCGCCTCCGCACGCATGCGGTCGGGATGGAACGTCGCCGTTGCAAGCATGCCGGCAGCAATCTTTACAGCCCGTCCCGCTTCAAAGACCGCCCTCCGCAGCGAGGGGGTCAGATCCTGGAGATCCCGGTTGTAGCTCATGGGAAGCCCCTTGACCGTCATGAGTGCCGCGGTAAATGCTCCGGCTACGGCCCCTGCCTTCCCCCGCATAATCTCTGCGGTGTCAGGGTTCTTTTTCTGGGGCATGATCGAACTCGTCGAACAGTAGGCATCGTCGAGGGTCACGAATTCCACGAATGACGAACTCCAGAGAATGAGTTCCTCACAGAGCCTGCTCATGGTGCTCATCATGATGGTACATGCCGCCACGGCCTCCAGTGCGAAATCACGCGCAGATACGGCATCCATCGTATTGAGTGAGAGGTCAGGAAATCCCAGCAGACCGGCGGTATAGGCACGGTCAATCGGGTAGCCGGTAGACGCAAAGGCCGCCGACCCCAGCGGGCAGCGGTTCACCCGCATATACGCATCCGCAAGCCGTTCGAAATCACGCCCGAATGCATGTTCATACGAGAGCATATAGTGGGCAAGCGTGGTCGGCTGCGCATGCTGGAGATGGGTAAATCCCGGCATGATCGTGTTCCGGTTCGCATCGGCAATATCCAGGAGCGTGCTGCGAAGGCAAAGAAGCCCCTTCAGCTGATCGAGAATCTCTTCCCTGAGACGGACTCTGATGCAGGTTGCAACTTCATCATTGCGCGACCGCCCCATATGAAGCCGGCCGCCGTGCTGCATGCCAGCCGACGCGATAATGTGCGCCTCAATACCGGCATGAATATCCTCGAACTGCTGATCAAAGGCCGACTCAGGAATTCCATTCTCGTACATGCCGATCAGCTCTGTCATGACGGCCGAGGAGGTCTCCCGGCTGACGATGCCCTGCCGGTCAAGCATCAGCAGATGGGCAATATCGACCCTGATATCAGCCAATGCAATCCACCGGTCTGTATCCATCGACGATAGGTATTCCGTAACCACTTCAGGACGGGGTCCGGATAACCGTCCCCGTCGTACCAGATCCCCGCTCATATAAGTGAACTCCTTACTAGTACAGCGTAGGGAAAAAAGTTAAATCCATTCCCTCACCCCTTTCCCGAAAGGACGAACACCCTCCCCGCCCATAAATACATATAGGAAAATAATTTGCAATAAATTACCCAATTAGGTCAAAAATATCTGCGAAATTGGATACCATTTTATAACAGTCACCCAAAAGTTCTACTGTTTCATTGCAAACGTTCACGAGGTATAATTATGAAAGGAAAAACACTCCTGATCCTGAGCGCACTCATTGCGTGCGCCGTCATCTTTGCCGCCGGCTGTACCGACGGCGGAGACAACGGAACCACAGAAGATCTGACAGAGCTCTCCTTCGGCTACCAGCCATCCACCCACCAGATTGCTTACATGCTGGCAAAGGACAAGGGCTGGTGGGAAGAGGACCTTGCACCGTACGGGATTACCACCATCACCGACCACAAGTTCCCGACCGGAGCACCTGAAATGCAGGCAATGCTCGCAGGGGAGATAGACGTCGCCTACGTCGGCGCCGCACCCGTCATCTCTGCACTTGACAACGGCCTTGACGCAAAGATTATCGCAGCCGTTCAGGTGCAGGGATCCGACCTTGTAGTGCGCCCCGAGATCACCTACACAAGTCCGGAAGACCTTAGAGGCCTCACCATTGCAACCTTCCCGGCCGGCACCATCCAGGACACCCTCCTGCGTGACTGGCTCTCGCAAAACGGCATCAACCCCGACACCGACGTGGACATCCGCGGCATGGGCCCGGGTGACGCAACGGTCGCCATCGCCGAGGGAGCCGTCGACGCAGTATTCCTGCCCCACCCTGCACCCGCCACCATCGCCGCTGAAGGAAACGGATATACTGCAGTCACCTCGGGCGAGATGATGGAGAACCATGCATGCTGCGTCCTGGTCGCATCGGGCGACCTGATCCGTAACCATCCCGACATAGTCGAACAGATTGTGCGGACCCACATCCGTGCAACGGAGTATGCAATCGAGAACCAGGATGAAGCCGCACAGATCTACCACGATATGAACAAAGTGGAGCTCGACGTCATCGAGGCATCATTTGACAACTGGGACGGTCGCTGGGTCACGGACCCCGCAATCATCATTGACTCCGTGGTCGACTACACCGAGGTCCAGGCAGAGCTCGGCTACATCAAGAACCCGATGACCGCCGATGAGATCTTCGATCTCACCTTCTACGAAAAGGCAGTGGCAGCCTGACCCTCAATCCTTTTTTTGACAATGCGGGAAGTCATATAACCACCGCGAACAAACCTGAAAACAGCATATATGGACAATAAGAAAAAGAACCAGCTCAGGCGGATCCTTATCCCGCTAACCTCGGTTCTCGTGGTGATTCTCTTCTGGCAGGTTATTGCCGTTTATATTATCGACAATCCATTCACCCTGCCAAGTTTCACACAGGTCCTCGATGCATTCTACCGGGACCTCTTCGGTCCGCGAGGGACCCTGGCGACCGACATTGTGATCAGCCTGTACCACTTCCTTATTGGCATGGTTGTGGCCCTCCTTGTCGGTATCCCCGTAGGGATTGCCATGGGATGGTTCAGAACCGCCGACCAGGCGCTCAATCCCCTGGTGGAGATCCTGAGGCCGATCCCGCCCCTTGCATGGATTCCCTTTGCCATCATCTGGTTCGGGCTTACCCATGCATCGGCGGGCTTTATCATCTTCATCGGGGCAGTCTTTCCCATCCTCGTCAATACCTATACGGGCTTTCGAAACGTCCCGAAGGTCTTCATCGAGGCGGGAAAGGTCCTCGGGTGCACAAGCAGCCTGCGCCAGATTAAAAATATCGCCTTCCCATCTGCCATACCGGAGATCACCGCAGGTATCCGTATCTCCATGGGTGTCGGGTGGATGTGCCTGGTAGGTGCAGAGATATTCGGAGCCGGCACTGGCAAGTACGGTCTGGGCAAGAACCTGTGGACCTACTACAACCTCCACCAGATGGACAGCGTGGTTGTCTATATGCTGGTGCTCGGGTTCATCGGCATTGTTCTTGATATGGTCTTCAGGCATTATGTCACGAAACAGACCGTTCGGTGGCAGGGACAGGAGGTGTAAGAAGGATGAGTATCGTATCAGTCACCCATCTCGACAAGGTCTTTGAACGCGAGGGACTGGCGCCGACTGTCGCCCTCGCCGACATCAATCTTGAGATCGAAGAGAAGGAATTCATCTGCCTCGTCGGACCATCCGGGTGCGGGAAGACAACTCTCCTGCGCATTATCGCAGGACTCGAGAAGCCGACATCCGGCGATGTCCGCCTCGATGGGGTGCCCATCGCCGGGCCGGACCCGCAGAGGGGCATGGTGTTTCAGGAGTATTCCCTCTTCCCATGGAAGAGCGTCATCGACAACATCGCATTCGGCCTCGAGATGAAAGGCCTCTCCAGACAGGAACGGCGGGAGATTGCCGAAGAATATCTCGATATCGTCAATCTCGAGCAGTTTAGGGATGCATACCCGCACGAACTCTCGGGAGGAATGCGGCAGAGGGTGGCCATCGCACGGGCGCTGGCCAACAACCCACGCGTCCTCCTGATGGACGAACCGTTCGGCGCGCTGGATGCGCAGACGAGAAACGTCATGCAAAAAGAACTCCTGGAAATTTGGGAAGAAACAAAAAAGACCGTTGTCTTCGTCACCCACAGCGTTGACGAAGCAGTCTATCTCGCCGACAGAATTGTCGTTCTCAGCCCGCGACCAGGTAAAATCGAGGAAGTCATCGACGTAAACCTGCCCCGCCCACGTGACAGGACAGAACCGGTGTTCGCGGATCTGCGCAAGTATATCCTCAAACGCATGGAAGAAGGGGCGACAGTTCGGTAAGGTTTATTACGTTGCGTTTCCATTTTTTAAAGCACATTTATACACAGAGGAGTTTTATTCTATGGTCCGAAAACCCGCCAAAATGTACAGGGCTGTTTCAAAGCGGGCATATACTCGCAGGAAATATATGGGCGGTGTGCCCGGCAGCAAAATCGTACAGTTCGACATGGGCAACCTGAAAACAGATTTCCCGGTCGCAATCTCGATCACAGACGATGAGGAGTGCCAGATCCGCCACACAGCTCTCGAAGCAGCACGTGTCAACATCAACCGTAAACTCATCAAAGATATTGGAAGGATGAATTTCCACTTCAAGCTCCGCACCTACCCGCACCATGTTCTGAGGGAGAACAAGCAGGCAACAGGTGCCGGTGCTGACCGTGTGTCCGAAGGAATGCGCATGGCATTCGGCAAGGCAGTGGGCACAGCAGCCCGCGTCAAACCGGAGCAGAAGATCTTCACCTGCTATACCAGCGAGGCAAATGCCGACAAGGTGAGAGAGATCATGCGCCACGGGATCTACAAGCTCCCCTCCCCCGGCCGGATCGTCGTCGAAAAGAAAGGAAACTAAGCCCTTTTTTTCAGGTCACCCTCCCGGGGACCAATATTTTTCCCGCAGTATTTTGTAGTGACAGGACAATGGTGGATACCATATGCACAGAGTGACGGACTCACAGATCTTCCGGGCCGTCTCGAACGCCACAAAACAGGCACTCGAGATTGCGCAGACGCGCCTTCCGGAGGATGTCACTGCAGCGCTGCGAGCTGCATATGCAGCTGAAGAGGACCCGGTGGCACGGGCTGAACTCAGCGCAATTCTCGACAACATCGCCCTCGCCGGCGAGACGGGGCGGCCCATCTGCCAGGACACCGGTGTTCCCGTGGTCTTCATCACCCTCCCTCCCGGCATTCCTCTCACCACGGCTATTGAAGAGGGAGTACGAGACGGCGTCGGCCGTGCAACCTCGTCAGTGCCGCTTCGCCCCAACGTCGTCTCACCCCTGACGCGGGACAACAGCGGGACCAACTGCGGAGAAGGAATGCCGGCCGTCCACATCTCTCCCGGCGAGACCTTCACC